>LUTY01003015.1 GCA_001640045.1 Candidatus Thiomargarita nelsonii
TTGGTATTAAAAAATAGGTAAAAGCCACCTTTGGACGAATCGCATCCGTGACAATCGCAACCGCCTTAAAACTGCCCTTGGTAAGCTTTACATAGCCATTTTTTTTCAACTCAGTAAAAGTCATGGCTTTAATGTCTGACCAAGGAATACCTAAACCGCTGTCTTCACCAAGTCCATCACTAAAATCAAAGTGCTCACGACTTTCTCTCGTTTCTTTTCTCCTAGTCGATAAACTATCTAGCAACAAATCACTTTCCACATCAGCACTCATCATCTCATCATTTTCAAAGCCACGATCTGGTGTCACAGATTGCATAATCAGATCAGGTGTTTCGGCTTCTTTGGAATAAGTGTCATCCACAACGCCGCGTACTGCTGCATCTTTATGAGTAAAACCACCGACTTGTATTGGCACTTCATCAGATTCAATCAACAACATATCTCCGCTTTCAATACCACGCACTTTGGCATCGTCAGGATGAATCGAATTTTCAAGGCGCGGGCAATGGTGTCAGCGCGTTGTTCTGAGAGTTCCAAATTGAGTCTGTCACTGTCCGCCAGTGGTGCGTCTTTGAAGGGTTGCGTGTCTGTGTGTCCATGTATTTTTATCACGCGATTGGGCAAATTCATTAATGCCGCGACGATTTCTTCAAGCTGGCGTTCGGAGCCGGGTTCTAAGTCTGCTTTGCGGGGGGCAAATTGAAAGTTACGAAAAACGGCGGCTGGATTGACTCTGCCTAATCGCCCCATGTCACAATCGGACAGCATTTGATCAATCGCTTTTTGGCGCTGTTTGTCATACAATACCAGTAAACTTTCTCTGTCGATAATCTTGCCTTTTTCGGTGACGGTATAACGATTATCTTCCAATAGGGCTTTCACCCGTTTTTTGGAGTCGGAATCGGTTTGACAAGCGTGAAGATGCGCTTCTAAGCTGAGCGGAAAGCGTCCTTGTTTGTGGTATGTCTCGCCCAAGCCGTACCAGGCTTCAGAAAAGTCGGGACGTAATGCGATGGCTTTTTTGTAGTGGACAATGGCTTGTGTATAATTGCCTTGCTTTTCGAGAAGAGAGCCATAATAATTCTGGGCTTCTGGCATTTCGGGGCAATTTTCCACGGCACTCTCTACTAATGCCTTTTGTCTTTCAAAGGCGTGACTTTGGTGACGTAAGCTGTAGGCTTCGTAAAGTAAGTCGGCGGCGTAGTCGCAGTCTTCTGCCGCTGCAAGGGTTTGAGATAGGCTCAGGATGAGCGGTAGTAATAGTTTGTTTTTCATGTGTTTTTCCTCTTATTAAACGACAAGGATGTTATATGCCTACACCTCTGCGGGCCATTTTTGGATTACGCGGAGCTTACAAGTATCGACAGTTAGGATGTGTATTGCAAACTTTCTATCAGTTCTTTATTACTTTTAAGTAAGGAATTTACCATGCTACTCATATCCGTCTGTTTGACAGTTGCCAGCTTTTTGATAAATTCTGAAATGTCCGGTTCAAGATAAATAGGTAAGTTAAATTCGGCATTAGGGTGATAAAATTTGCCTCTTTCCCCTTGAGAAAAATCATATTCATTTTTCATAATATTCACCATCAATATTGTTTGGCTTCTGATTTAGTTGCGGCCCGATCTGATATGATTCTAATCTGATAGCCTGATTGATCTATAGCTTTGGCGGTATGAGATACGACAAGTAAAACACCGCTACCATCAAGCCCAATAGTAATCCATCTTTCTTCATTTTCACTGTGATCTTCATCAAAAGTGGAAATTGCATTTGGATCACGAAATATTGTTGTCGCTCGTTCAAAAGTGACTTTGTGTTTACGAATATTTCGTTTGGCTTTTTCTGGATCCCATTCAAAATTATAACGCATAGGCATTCCTTCAGCTATTA
>LUTY01003016.1 GCA_001640045.1 Candidatus Thiomargarita nelsonii
GTTCAGCTCCAAAAAGTCTTTATGCGCTTAAAGCATGGACCAGTACCAACAATTGCCGCTGTCAATGGCATAGCACTCGGCGGTGGCTGCGAACTTATTCATAGTCAAGAAATGTTACCTGAGGCATTATTGGAAAATTGCTCTTTTGCCAGCAAAAAAAATATAGTTGATGCGATAAGAAAATATATAGGCATCAAGGGAAATATGCCAAATGATGTTGATGAAATCCTTGGGCATTTTTCCAAAGTGTGCCAATTGAGACATTGTATTGTTCACAGGTTTGGACGTTTAGGTTCTAAAAATATGATTGAACTGGGTTTAATGGCGCATAAGGAATCTTTAGAAAAACCATTAAAACTAGATATTAATAAACTTAATGAAATTTTTTTAGTATGCAATAGTACCGTGAAAGTTATTAATAACTTTTTATTTCAAAAAATTATCACTAGAACTGTTGAAGAAAAAGTTGTTAATTGGCATTGGGATTTGCGTAAAGACAAAAAAGAATTTAAAAAGTATTATGATACATTTGTCTCTACACTAGAACAGCCAACTCCCAACACAACTATTCAAGAAGCATATTACGAATTCAAAAGCGTTTTTAAGGAGGTATTCTAATGGATATTGAACTCAGAACCATCAAAAAAATTGCCGTCTTGGGTACCGGCGTGATGGGCTCACAAATAGCTGCACATTTTGCTAATGCAGGATTTGAAGTGATCCTATTTGGCATCGTCAGCGATGAAAAAAACCAAAATTTTGAAGCTGATAACGCTGTCAAAAATTTACTCAAAGCAAAACCGGCACCATTTGCCAGCAAATCCTTTGTCAATCGGATCAAAAAAGCCAATTATGATGAACACCTTGATCTTATTGATGATTGTGACTTTATCATTGAAGCCATATCAGAGAATATTGCATGGAAATTGGATTTATACCAAAAAATAGTGCCACACCTGAAACAAACTTGCATTTTGGCATCCAATACTTCAGCCATTCCATTACAAAACTTAGCAGCCGACTTACCAGACTGGTTAAAACCAAGATTTCTTGGTGTACACTTTTTTAATCCACCACGTTACATGTATTTGCTCGAACTCATCGCGCACCAAGATACTGACAGCAAAGTGGTCGATTTCTTAGAAGGCTTCTTTGTGACAAAACTGGGCAAGGGCGTTATTAAACCCAAAGACTCGCCTGGCTTTATCGGTAATCGCATCGGAGTATTTGCCATCGCATCGGTACATCACCATGCAAAACACTTTAAACTGCCCCCTGATTTAGTCGATGAATTAACTGGCTCTCTCATTGGCAGACCCAAAACCGCGACTTATCGGACAATGGACTTAGTGGGTTTGGATACTTATGCCATGGTGGTCAAAGAACTTGCGGGCACTCTCACTGATGATCCGTGGAAAGCATTTTTTTATGTGCCTGATTGGATTGAAAAATTAATAGAAAACGGTGCCATTGGCACTAAAACCAAAAAAGGCATCTATGAAAAAAGAGGCGCTGACATTTGGGTTTTTGATGTAGAAAAAGGTGAGTACAGAAAAGCAAAACGCAAACAAGTAGATGAAGAAGTTAAAAAAGCACTACAACAAGCGCCTCAGGACCAATTCACAAGTTTAGCTAAACTGGACAACCCACAAGCTAAATTTTTATGTCGTTTATACAGCGACTTATTCCATTATTGCGCCTATTACTTGAGCGACATCGCGAAGAGCGCCAAAGAAATTGACTTAGCCATGCGTTGGGGCTATGGCTGGGAGCGTGGACCTTTTGAAATTTGGCAAGATTTTGGTTGGCAGACCATCGCAAACCATCTCAAATCAGAAGCCAAAGCCGGTCACCTATTATCAGCCACAAAAATACCTGAATGGGTACTAGACC
>LUTY01003017.1 GCA_001640045.1 Candidatus Thiomargarita nelsonii
CTACCGTTTATTACGGCCATACCGATCCCTTGATCAGTTCAACCGCCTTATCAACGCTGATTTCTGAATTTTCTGCCAGCGTCCGTTACAATGGCAACAATCCAGATTTTCGCTACCTAACCTTGGCACAAGTCAATGATCCAAAAGTACAACAAGGCGTGCGCGAGATTGAAAATTTAATTCGCCACTATTCAGCGAGGACTACTGAATTTAAAGAATATCTTGCCCAAGGGCCGGATTACTTGGATTTTGTGGCTTTGGAAGAAAATGACTTGATCTACATCAATCAAGGCAAAACGGAATATCATCCACCAGAAAAATTAGTTGCTCTATATCCCAAAGAAGGCACATTTTTGCATGACCACCCATTTGCTATCCCAAAAACGAACTGGGTGAGTGACGAGCAGCGCAAAGCGGCCAAAGTTTTCACCCAGTTTATTCGCAGCGAGGCCATCCAAAAACAGGTACTAAAGAATGGTTTCCGCCCTGTTAATTCCAATGTGCCGCTTGGCTATCCCATTGTCCCAGCCTTAGGGGTTGATCCCAACCTGCACACCAGCATTTTAGAAATGCCAGCCCCAGAAGTCGTGGCAAATGTGCAACTCAGTTGGCAATTAGTCAAAAAACAAGCGAATGTGCTGTTGCTGATTGATAATTCTGCTTCAATGATTGGCAATAAACTTGAACAAGCTAAAAAAGCGGCTCATGCCTTTTTAGAAAAAATGCCTTCGCAAAACCGGATTGGGCTGATAAGCTTCAATAGCAAGATTAAGGTATGGATACCATTGGACTATTATGAGGGCAAGCAACGCTTTGTTCGCCAACAGGTGGATAAGCTTCAAGCGACAGGAAATACTGCTCTCTACGATGCTATTTTACAAGCTATTGATATACTTAATAATGCTAAACATGACAAGCAAAGACAGATTAAGGCGGTGGTAGTGCTGAGCGATGGGCATGATACCATTAGCAATGCTGCGGTACGAAATGTAATCAACACCATCAAGGCTCACCGTGAAACTCGCAATCCGGTCATTGTGATTCCGGTGGCATACGGTGGCGATGCTGACATCCATACACTTAATTCTATCGCCCAGAACAGTGCCACTCGCCTCCAGTCTGGGGATACGGAGAGTATCCAGAAGCTTTTTGATATTATTGGGCTTGCCAGTTTTTGCGAATGATTACATTTGGTTTTGGGAACAAGAATTTTGGCAGGATAAAAACGAGGCAAGCCCTTTGGATCGAAAATACTATAATGATTCCCTCAAATTCACATTCTGTAATAAAACGCCAAAGAATGTTGCAATCGCAATTGGATATTGGAAAGAATGTTGTGACAAGGGCAAATTTTTTATCACTGAGGGATGGTGGAATGTAGAGCCTGATCAGTGTAAAGTGCCATTTCAGTCTGGGGGATTGGTAACGACCGATTTTTACCTCAATATTCAAGTTGATGGTAGATCCATTACCGTTCAGAATTTTCGTACCGCAGAGGGGGATCTAGGGGGAACGCCGGGATGTGTTGAGAGCCAGCCATTTTTTCTCCTAACCCACGAATCCAAGTGGAAAAAGGGTTGTAAGCCTTCCGACAAAGAAGTGCCTTTTGTCGAAATAAAAAAGGCTAACAAGTATAATGAGTACACCTTTACCCACAAGTGATTGCGCTCAAACTGGCGGGGTTGCCAAAACTCCGCCGGTTAATGAATCCCACGACCTTGGACGGGGTTAATAAGTGAGTGTGGGGTGCGATTTGACCGCTCCTGTTACAAAAATATATTACTATCTAACGAGCGGAGCGAGATCACTTGTGCTACATGCACCACTGATTTTAATTTTATTCAAAAAAACAACATCACCTTGATTAATAATAACCACTTCTATTTGTCGG
>LUTY01003018.1 GCA_001640045.1 Candidatus Thiomargarita nelsonii
CCGCTGTTGAAGCCAATTTGCCACAAACGCGCTTTATTGCGCCCTGTGTACAAGGTGGGCGGGTGCGAGTGAAATTGGCTGGCTTGGTACAGACTTTTATCCCCCGCCCTAAGAATTTCACTGGTTGGGGCATTTTTCGGCCCCTAGATGAAAAACACGCTGAGTTAGAAAGCCCTGCCAGTTTTCCACAAATTGCCAAATATTTGCAACGATTGCCCACTTTGCGATTGTATTTGGTCGAAAATTTTAAATCACAGACATGGTTTGGCTTTCCCGTCAACACTGCGGATGCTTCGCAAAGATTTGGGATTAAGTCAGCGGTGCCTATTTATTTAGTCAGCGAAGGGGCACTTTTCGAGACGGTGATAGCGCGTACAGATGGATCGAGTTGGTGGTTTGATAGCTTAGATCGCCGCGCCGATCTTATATTAGTAGAAAAATTAAAACGGGCGTTGCAAGCCGTTACTTTGCCTGATGCTCTAAAAATGCCCAAGCTCACGCCTGAGTTACGCACTGCCTATCAATTGGCAAGCCAACAAGCGGCAGGATTTAAAGCCTATTACAAAAAAACGCGGCAAGAATCTCAGGCACTCCGTGAAAATCGGTATGCGGAGCGGCGACTTCGCGGCGCGTTGGCGATGGGCGGCGGTGAATTAGAGGCTTTTCAAGATCGGGGCGATTATTGGCTGGTAGAGTGGACAACCCGTCAGGGTGAAAATCATACGTCTGCGATTGCTAAAAAGGATTTGACGGTTATCAGTGCCGGGATTTGCTTGGATGAGCGGGATAGGGATTTTGATTTGCAGTCCTTGGTTGGTGTTGTTGAGGGGCAGTGCTGGGATGATTAAAACCAGAATCAACAAAAATTGTCCAAAAAGAGAGAGAAAATTGTCGGCAAATCTCTAATATTTTAATGTTGACAATCCTTTATGCGTTCCCACAAAATGTAGGGGCAATCCTTTATGGTTGCCCACTGAATCCCCCCATAAACTGCTTGCTCTAAAAAAAATAAGCGAAAGGTAAGTCAGTGTATTATCATATATATAATAACGCTTTTTTGTGTTTCGGCAGCACAATTTCCCAAAACGCCAGAAGTGTTCACAATGTCGGGCGGATACCGGTTAAGCATCCATCCAAAAAACCGTTTGTATATCAGATATTGTTATTATAAAAATACAAAATCAATTAGTTACAGTTATATAATCTGGATTAATATTTGCCTAAAATTTTTTAAGCAAACGTAGGATGGATTTCGCTCCGTGATTGGACTTGGAAAATAGGGAGGGTAATTTTTGACAAAATACTAGACCTCTTCATTTAAATTTGTTATAAGGATGACGATCAATTTAACCAGTTAAAGCTGACATGTAATGAATAAGAATATAGGGTGGGTAAAACAGTCTGATGAATGGTGGGTTTAGCTTAGCTGAAACCCACCCTACATGGCATTACTTGGCACTTTTAAAACACGCTTTGATAACTGATAACTATTCATATCATGCGATTGCCCGAGGGGACATTACGATAAGGCTCTAATTTATAACCCAAATATGATGTAACTTTTAAAGAGGCAAAGTGTTTATGCGCGGTTTTCTCAATTTGTGCCGCGTTGGCACACCACTATTGGCTTGGATATTCTTAATACGTTTGGCGACATTACTGGCGATGCCGATTTTTATAAGTTGAAATTGATTTCTCAACACGTAGACGTGCAAAAGTTCAATATTTGACATAATATTGTTCCTGTAGTGAACACAGACTTTTGAGGGCATGGTTCAAAAGCACTTGATGTCGGGTAACACTTTTTTTGTGTGAATCTATTTTTTTCAATAGGTTACACCAACAGAATATTACCATGATTTGAACCAGACCGTATTTTTATCTATAAGG
>LUTY01003019.1 GCA_001640045.1 Candidatus Thiomargarita nelsonii
CCCCTACATAATATAACGGTTTGTAGGGGCAATCCTTTATGGTTGCCCTCTTAACTTAATGGCATTGTATTTCTGAATGCCCTGAACAGAGCTTAATTTTTCTATATGCGCTTGTAATATGGGCAATAAAATCTGTGCGCTGTCATTCAAAGCCTTTCCAACAGCTTTAGATGAAACGGTTGCCCCAGAAATCGCATCAATCTGCCAAGGCGCTGTTTTGTCGCCATGCTTAACCGTCACAATAGCATTTTTTAAACCCTTGCCTTCATAATTCAATTTGGCATCTAAAGCAATAAAATTCTCTAAGAAAATTTCATCTGTTATGATTTTATCCCCCAAGCCGGGCGTTTCTGCCGTTTTGATGACGCTAATACCAGTAATACACTGGCAACTGGGGCTATAACCATAAAGTAAACGAATCATGTCAGCATAACCTTGTGCGGCGGCTTCGGCAGCAATGCCTTTTAATTGGCCTTTTTTGTCGTAAACCGCATAAATAGGAATGCTGCCCTCTTGCTTTTCAGTCAGCAACTCTTTGGCAGTCACAAAAAAATTACGCCGTATTTCTCCACCAGGAACTACTTTGAAAACTGACTTTTCAATTAATTCGCGTTTATTTTTTTCAATGGGTTCTAAAGTTAAATGAAACACAAACACCACTAAAAAACCAGATAGCATAGAAATGAGCCCTAAACTCAGAATCATTTTAGAACTGGAAGTGCGTTGGCTTATGCTTTGTTTATCCATGATTGTTCTACTTTTTTACATTACCATAAATACGTGGTTGTGTAATGGCTTCAATTAATGGTACAGCGGCATTGCCCAATAGAATGGCATACATAATCCCCTCAGGCAAGCCCCCAAATAAGCGAATTATCACGGTGACAAATCCGATTAAAAAACCATATAACAAAACGCCATAAGGGGTGAGAGGGGCAGTCACCATGTCTGTCGCCATAAAAATCGCCCCTAACATTAAACCACCAGAAAACAACATAAAAAAGGGATCAGGATATTTACTAGCATCAAGCCAATAAAAAAACGCAGATACCATAAATGTAGTCAATAAAATCGTTGCCGGAATACGCCAGTTCAACATGTTACGAAAAGCTAAATAAAGGCCACAGACTAAAATCAGTAGGGCAGAGCCTTCACCTAAAGAACCCGCCGTCATACCGGTGAAGAAATCCATATTGGCGGTCTCAACTCCCGCAAACTTAAACTGCCCCAAGGGCGTTGCTCCGCTAAAACTGTCAATCTTTAGTCCTTCAAGCCAGCCTGTCAGCGGTGCTGGCAAGGAGAAAGGAAAGGTCAGCGTAGAGGGAATAAATTCCACAAAACGATTCAGCAGATAAGGGGGCGTCCAAGTGGTTATCGCAACGGGAAAAGCGGCTTGAACAAAGGCTCTGCCAACTAAAGCCGGATTAAACACACTAAATCCCAAACCACCAAACATGACTTTTCCCATTCCAATTGCAATAAAACCAGCAACAGCCCCCATCCATAAAGGAAACCCGGGGGGTAAAGTCAGGGCTAATAATAAACCAGTAATGACCGCACTATAATCATTTAGGGTGTTTTCTTTACCGCTTAAGTAATTAAAAAAGGCTTCGGTTAATAAGCAACTACCAGTCACAAAAATCAGTAATAATAAGGCACTGATGCCAAACTGATAAATGGCAAAAGCACATAAGGGTAGTAAAGCATAAACCACATGACGCATAATATCATTCACATGCGTGCCAGTTTTAATATGCGGCGATGTGCGTATTTCTATTTCTTGTGGCATAAATCATCTCATTTAAGTACCGACTCAGGAATTTTAATGTATTTTGGAGTCCAAAGCTTTAGCTTTGGACGTGGGTTTCCAAAGCTAAAGCTTTGGACT
>LUTY01003020.1 GCA_001640045.1 Candidatus Thiomargarita nelsonii
GATATTGAAGCACGAAAATCACTGAGATCAGGAAAACGATTAAGTCTTCCCGCGATGGGCAATAACCTCGCAACTGGTTCACCCTCTTGCGTGATCAAAAACTCATTTCCATCTATTACTTTCTTCACCAATTCAGGTAGTTTGGCATCTGCTAAATTAACGGTAAGCATTATTATTTCTCCGTATTCAATAATGAGTTCATGTAGGGTGTTTTGGTGGGCAATAAAAACTGGCTAAAAATCCAATTTGTCCAAAAAAATCGGATTTTTTAGCTCAGGAGTGCAAGGCGCACCTTGCACAATTGAATTTAAATATATTTATTCGTTTATTTCTTAATTCGTTGTACTCTATAAAAAGTAGTCAGTTTATTCAAAGCAAAAATTGTACCGATCATTATTGGTTTCTCCCCTCAAAAGCTGTCCTCACTGTACAATGACTCCATTATAGAGGACAACTGTCAATTAATACAAGGTCCAAAGCGTCAAAGCCTCAAATTATCAATGTCCGCCTCTCACGGCCCACACGTAGTTCAAGCTCGTCTTGACGTTGCCACTCACGCTGCCGACGCTGAGGTTCACGTACCATGCGCTGGACGTGCTGTGCTCGGTAGACGACCAGTACCAGTACTTCACGCTCGAAAACGCATCACCTTCTTTCCACTGACCGGTTCCAGCAGCGTTAGAAAGTGCAGGCTTCCTATATCTCGTATCCATCATCGCCTCCCACTCCTTTATAGTAGGCAAACGCCACATACCCGCCCGAGAACCATCACGAAGTCCACATTGTCCCTGAGCTAGTTTGGCGGCACTTTGCATGGCCTTTTTCCAATTTTGTTGGCCAAAACAATTCGTATTTTTCAGCCATATCAGCCCCGTCCGATTATCTGTGACAGTGCCATCACCATTGTCGGTGTAGCGGTACGATGAAGTTGTTGATACAGTGGTTTTAGGCACCGGGCAACCATTTTGTTTCACCTTGACACCAGCAGAAGTCCCTAAACACGAATCCCGATAATCGGCTACGCCATCGAGATCCCTATCTAACGGACAACCGCGTTTATCAACACCCGCCGAGATTTCTGCCGACGTAAGTTCATGTAGGGTGTTTTGGTGGGCAATAAAAACCGGCTAAAAATCCGATTTTTCCAAAAAATCGGATTTTTTTTTGCCTTGTAAATTAGAGCAGGAGTGCAACAGCAATTGTAATTGTCTCGATTTAACTAAAATCAATAAAATTAATATGAACATAAAATTAATATATATGTTTGTTACGCTCCGACGGCTTTTGACTTATCACGGCTTTATTTCTGTAGTTCTTATCAATGAAGTCTAGCAATCAAAAGCTGATAACGGACTCCAAAATCCTTTGCGGCTTGCCCCAATTTGTTGTCAGCAGTCACCAAGACAGCATCCAATCTAGCGGCATAAGCCAAGTGCAAAGCATCACAAGTACGCAAAGCCGTTTGACGCTGTAACAACCAATCTTTGGCTTGTTTAAAATCTAGAATAGAGAATGGTTGATAAGTGTAGTAGCCGAGTGCTTTATGTTCAGCAAACTTTTGTTGTATCGCTAAAGCTTCCGCTTCTGTTGTTTCATTCATCCGTGTCCAACGCGCTATAGCTGAGGCAACTTCAACATCAGTGAGATCACTGATAAACACATCACTCCGAGCAGCATTTAACACTGTTTGTACTGTGTGAGTCAGCACTTCTAGCCGATAATATGGCAACAAAGCACTGGTATCGAAATACAATGGCTCATCCAAATTTTTCATCTTCTTCATCCCTCATCTGTGAGACAAATTCCCCAGCAGACGTTTTACTAGGCGATATTGAAGCACGAAAATCACTGAGATCAGGAAAACGATTAAGTCTTCCCGCGAT
>LUTY01003021.1 GCA_001640045.1 Candidatus Thiomargarita nelsonii
AGAAATATTCAGATCGACGTAATGATCACCCCAGTTACGACCAGAAATTTTCCAGTTAGCAATCTGTGGATCTTTTTGCCATTTCACTTCTAGAGGATACCCCGGACCATAGTGATAAACATTAACCGTAGTGGATTGCGTCTTATCAACATGCCCCGCGACATTCACCCATAACGCAATCCGAAATTGCCCACGACGGAAAGTCGAATAACCAGTCGGAGCCGTCCATTCTTCACCGGGCTTAATAACGGCTTTTTTGTCAAGCTCGACAAAGCTGCTGAAGGTTAATAAACGATTGGAGCCGGTGACGCTGTCTTCTAACTTGGTGACACGCTCTGTCAGTGCCGTATTGTCTTGACGGAGTTGTTGATTTTCCGTCTGTAAGGCTTGGATTTGCTTTTGAAAACACTCAAGTACGTCAAGCGGTGTTTGACCTGATTTTGGCGGAAAACAGCTTTCTGATGCATAAGTCATATTGGTAGCAGCCGCTAATAACAAGGCTGTTTTCAGTTTGATACGTTTTTTCATCATATTTTTTTCCTTTGTTTGTTGAACTCTGATTGATGCGATTAATATGATTTTTGTGAAAACCCTATCACAATCATCACAACAATCACATCAATCACGTCAAGTCAAAATCAAAGTCAAAACAAGACCTGCCAGGTTAAAACCAAACCTGGCAGGTCAAAGGCACAACCAGGTCTGTATTGGACTTTTGTTTTGACTTTGACCTGGCAGGTTTGGGTTTCAACCTGCAAGGTCTGGTTTTGAAGTTGACTAAATTATTGAGGTAAGCAATCTTTCTGAGCCTTTTTCCAAGATTTATCACCACCCTTACTCACACCCCAGTAGTACATCTTTGTTAATTCTAAGCATGGCATTTCACCAATATCAAGACTACGACATTCCTTTTTTAGATCATCATGAAATGAATCATCACAAAACTTTTTTAGTTTACCACAAGTTTCGTAACATTTATCATGTTTTTGACAAGCTGGGTAAAAGTCGGCATCTCCCCACTCATCCGGGACTACTTCATTGGTGTTCTCATCCCCACAACCTTTCCCCTGCTTGATCTCGTCTATGAACTGCCTCAGAAACTGGCTCATCAATTTCCGCGTTTCCTGTTCAGCCGCTAACAGCTTGTCTGTATTATAAATCATTACCTCTGTTTGATGTTTAACCGCTTTTCTAGTCCATTGCTGCGCCTCGACAATGCTATCCAAAGTTTTGCGTAATTGCTTGGTTTGTGTCGCACGTTGTTGGTGCTTTTTTTCAAGCTTTTTGGCAATTTGCTGAGCAGAAAAGAGTTGGCGGTTAGCAAGCGCTAATTTTTCTTGCTTCATTTCTGTGGCTTGTAATTGACTCGCTTCTAGATCAGCTTGAAGCACTGAAAAACCTTGTTTTACTGTGCCAGCAGCCTCTCGTAACAAGGATTTTTGTTTTTTCATGCCTTTATTCCTATCTCGGTTTAATTGAACTAAGCGATTGTGTAGCCAATTCATAAATTCTAAATAGCCCGCTAAGTCGTGCTGTTGTCGATAGAGCTGGAATAGTTCATGTAGCGCGGTGCGGCAATGGTATTGGGGTATTGGTCGATAAATCGCTGATATTCAGGCATCGAGCGAATGCCTTGTGCGATGTTATAGCGCAAGCTAAAAGCCACGGGCATTTCATTGGCTTGTGGATAGTTGGCAATAAAATAGTCTAGCCAGTGTGGATCAATCCGATTAGGTACGCCTTGCCAGGCTTGCTGAGAGAGCGGGGCGTAAGTGGGATTGGGTAAAATTTGGGCGGATGGCGAGGTGATGATGATTTGCTCGGTATACGCTGTTGATGAGATGAGTAGTGTTGATGTGAGAAATAGGGTTTTTTGCATTG
>LUTY01003032.1 GCA_001640045.1 Candidatus Thiomargarita nelsonii
CTCAGCAGCCATAGCCCTACAATATGGTCATCACCGTAATGTCCATAAAAAGGGTAAATGTCAATGTAATGAGGACTTTGCTCGTGAGTATCATCAACTGTTTTTTGGCATTTTAGGCAAGGATGATCCCGTTTTTCATGAAGAAGTCACTATCAAAAATACGGCTAAGGCATTGACTGATATGAAGGTTAAGCATCTGGGAAAGGGACGGGGTTGGACGGATGAAGTGACCTTCGGTACCAAACAACATTGGCCAGGGCCGTTGAATATACTCCAGAGTTTTAATACGGGTAGCACAGCTTTGGAACGGATAGAATCATTGTCCAAGCTCGCTATATTTCACCCTGAAAGTCTGGAAAATCTACCCGTCATCATCGTGCGTGGGCTAGCGGACGATAATTTGGACGAAGCCGACCTCGCTGAGATTCGCGCTGCTTGGGCAGCCATGCCGGATAAAAATTTACTTTCTTTCCTACGTGCCTATGCCATTTCTACACAGTTCCATGATCCAAGCAGGGTGAAATACTTGAGTAGTCTTGACCGGCGTATGCTCATCAACAGTCAGATGATCCTTAACAATGCCGAAATTGATTACTATAGTTTAGCCGCTCACCTCCACGGAGAACAGGCTTATCCGTTTAAACCCAAGCACAATGTATTTGGCGGTCAAACGGGCGCGGAGGCGGCCTCCAGTCCCGACCTTTTTCGCAATCATTACAATAGCGTCACCGAACGTCAGTATCAGTTTACCAAGGTCAAACAAAAAAACGCGCCTTGGCGTAAGGATTGGACCTTGGTGATACCCAAAGCGGGAACCAATCGATACCAGGTGGAGAAAGTGGGCGAGTTTCTATGGAACCGCTTTATCGGTGATGGTCTGAAAAACTATGCTACCTTAGAGCGAACCTACGTCAACGCTTTGCTGGCGACTGGCCATGATTGGGCTTATTGGGTGGCACCCAATGCTCTAGAACGGGTGTTCACGACTCAAGAGTTAGAGACTGTTCCCGAATTGCTTGCCCTGCGGGCAGATTTTGCTGAAGAACGTATGATCGCCTTGGGGATGAAGGATGAGGGACAACGTCAAGAGGCGAACAGGCGTATAGGTTTGGCTATTAGCTTTATTGTTGGTACGCCCTATATTTTTGCACAGGAGGGACGCTAGTTATGAATCGTCGTCATTTGATCAAAGCCGCTATGGCTTCTGGAGTGCTGGCTGGCTTGCCTGTTTTCGGCAGTGTTGCCCACCCGGTACTCAGAAATCGTGTGTTGGTCGATGTTATGTTACCAGGTGGGCCAGACTTTCGGCATTTGATGCCGCCCCCTTTTGAGCCGGATACGGTCGGCTACCATCACTGGAAAGTACGTGCGTCCGCCCATAATATTTCCAATGCGCCAGCCGCTTGGAAGCGACGTTGGAATCAGGACTATTTTCACCTCAGTGATGGTCAGACCACTTTTGGGCTCCTCAAAAAGGCGGGGTGGCTGAAAAAGATGTGGGATGCGGGTAAGGTAGCCATCGTCAATAACGTTGTTGGCGGAACGAGCCGTGATCACGCCCATTGCCAGATGATCAAGAATCAGGGTAATTTGTCCGCTGGTACCAACGATTTGGGTCGCCCTGGCTGGGGTGGTCGCTTGGTATCTGTGGCTGGCGGCAATGTTCTGGCACTGACCCCTATTCCGCTGAGCTTTTGTTTTGGGCCGGATCCGCAGAATCCTGAAGGGCATAGCAACGCTAATGTCATCGCTGTGGCTAATAGCCGAAAAATCAGGCTGTACCATCCCCCGCCTGGACGGGAGAACAGTTACCCCGGGCGTCTTGCAAGGAGCTTGAAAGCCTATTATGCGGCTAAGCGGCAGGAAATGGCACCGAATTCGATATATAGGCGTTTTGTAGATATGGAGGCCCAAACCCGCTTTTTTGGTGAGGCGATTGAGCAACGGCTTAAAACCGTGCCTCTACCAGCTTCCATTGAGGGACTTTTTACAAAAGGCAGTGCCAATAGTTTGAGATCTAAACAATTTGGTGGTCAAATACGCAATTTATATGATAGTTTAGTTTGTAGCGATATTGTGGATATACGGGTAGCTTCTATGAGTTTTGGTGGTTGGGACACGCACAAGAACCAAAGGGCGCATATCGAAGCTAATTTGGAAGATATGTTTGGCATTGGCAAGGCTTTTGATACTTTGTTTCAAGAACTCCCTGCTGAGGTGGCAGATAAATTAGTCTTCCTCGTTGGTGGCGAATTTGGTCGCCAACTCAAGGCGAATGGTGATAATGGTACTGATCATGGACAGGGAACTTCTTTTTTAATCATCGGTAATGGGGTCAAGGGGGGCGTTATTGGGGAGATGTTCCCAGAGGGTGAGTTGGATCGCTTGGAAAAACCTAGTCCAGATATCAGGGGATTGACCGAGTATGATCACATTTTTGGTGCCCTTTGTGAATGGGTTTCGCCGGGTAGCAGTCGTTTTGTGTTCCCGAATCAGGCTGCTGCTAAGTTGGAAAAGTGGGTCAACTTGAGTCGGTTATTCAGATGACGTGCAAGGTACGCCTTGCACTCCTATCCTTTTCTCGTTGTGGTTTGAAAAATTTTATTTAAAAACCGATAAGGGAGCTATAAATGATAAAAAAACCAAAATTATTTTTTTCTCTATCAGTCGTAGTCGTAGTGAGCTTGACTTGGTATCTGTATGAAAAAAATGATATTTCTGTAGAACAGCCATCTGAATACCCGTTTTGGAAACCTCAAACACCTTTTAAAATAAGTGAATTTGAGGAGAAAGTTGATGAAAAACCGAAGACTGAGAAAAAAGTCAGTGCAGAGGAACGTGTGCGCCAATTAGTCGTTGAGGAAATACGGAAAGCCCCATTTTTATTGCCTATAGAGGCTATAAAAACCGAGGAAAACTGGGAAGTTAATGAACTTAATTATAATTATAATTATAAAGAAGTGGGAGATATTTTCCGTGATCGCCTAGTAGATGGCACTTTAGGGCCAGAAATGGTGGTGATTCAGGGGGGGCGTTTTCGTATGGGTTATATTCAGGGCGATGATAATGACAAGCCGGTGCATGAAGTGTCGGTGAGTCGTTTTGCGATGGGGCGTTATGAGGTGACTTTTGATGAATATGATAAGTTTGCTGAAGCCACGGGTAGAGACAAACCGGATGATGAAGGTTGGGGGCGTGGTAATCGACCTGTGATTTATGTGTCTAAATATGATGCCATCGCTTATGCTGAATGGTTAAGTAGAGAAACTGGGGAAAGTTATCGTTTGCCCACTGAAGCCGAATGGGAATATGCGGCGAGGGCTGGAACGGAAACCAAGTATTGGTGGGGCAATGAGATTGGCTCTAATCGGGCTAATTGTGACGGTTGCGGTAGTCCTTGGGATAATGAAGAAACAGCGCCGGTTGGTTCTTTTCCGCCTAATTCTTTCGACTTGTATGATATGGTAGGCAACGTTCGAGAATGGACTTGTTCTAAATATGAGGAGGAATTTAATGGCGAGGAGCAACAGTGTTTAAGTAAGTATGATAACAGCATTCGGGTGATTCGCGGTGGAGCGTGGTACGATCTGCCTGTCAAGGTGGGTGTGACGCATCGCACCTGGAATTGGTGGAGCAGCGAGGGCGATATCAATTTTCTTGGTATACGTCTTGTTAGGATGTAAAAAGACATGGAGGACCACATAGCGATGGTAGACAATTCTCTGTTTTTACAAATTGCAATTCCTAAGCCGCTCTATAATCATTTTGATTATTTGCCGCCGCCAAGAACTGATATTAGCCAATTACATCCTGGCATACGATTGCGCGTTCCTTTCGGTCCTCATAGTGAAGTCGGTGTGCTATTGGCTATCGCTAACAGTACCAGCGTTTCTGTTGATAAACTCAAACCAGCATTGAAAATACTTGATTCAACGCCAGTGTTGTCAGAAGATAGTCTTAATTTATTACAATGGGCGAGTCGCTATTATCATCATCCCATTGGGGAGGTGGTTTCAACAGCTTTGCCATCGGCTCTGAATAAGGGACTTCCTGCTAGCATTCAAGCTTTACCCGGTTGGAAACTCACGCATGAAGGATGGGCATTGGAATTGGATAAGCTGCCTAAAAATGCACATCGACAGTTGGCTGTCTTAAGTTTATTACAACAACATCCAGAAGGTTTGAGCCAGTCTGCCATTTCTCAGAGTTTGTCCAATATAACGCCTAGTTTGCGTACTTTGGAAAAAAAAGGGTGGATATGTCCTCAAGCGATTGTTAATATGCCAAAAGTCAATGAGATGCGTTCTGTTTCTCCGCCATTGCGACTCAACGCGGCACAACAAAAAGCGGTCAATGAGGTATGCAGCAATCTTCAAGCGTTCTATCCTTGTTTACTTGATGGTGTCACCGGTAGCGGTAAAACCGAAGTTTATTTACAAATTA
>LUTY01003023.1 GCA_001640045.1 Candidatus Thiomargarita nelsonii
AGCCAGCCTGGCTCATATCAGCAACAAACTCGCGGCGAAGCTTGCCTTTCGCATGTTGTACCTTATAAAGATGTGCGATCATGGTCTTCGCATCGTCTGAGATGTTGGCAGCCGCGTAGTTTTCTTTTTGGTCATGACAGTAACCGAACGATGGTAACAATTTTTTCAGTTTACCATGGCGCAAATTCAATGGGACACGGGGAATTACCGTTTTCATCATCGATATGAAGAACACGGCTCATAAGTTTATCGGTAATTTCTTGGGTTCGCTTATAAATTGCTTTTGTTTCGATGTCTAAATAATCCTGAATAGTGGTTATGGGAATACGATATTTTACAAATTTCTGATCGTTTTGACGAATTTGTGAAATTGCCAAAAGTAATAACCTTTTTTCTTGTAACGTCATTGTTTGCGCGGATCGCGCCAGTGCGTTGGCTTGGGTAACAACCAGTTTTTGTTCATCAATTTTGATTATATCCATGAGCATATAAATATTTTTGGTTTTATAGAACTTGAGCATAGTGTTTTGTTTATCAAAGTACGGTGAGCAAGTATAATTTTTTTTAGGGGAGTCTGTCAATATATATCTCCCCCTTTTTTCAATATAGGGGGGAGTTTATAAAATAAACCCTCCCCTTCGACCCTCAATTTCTCCCCTTTCGACCCTCAATTTCTCCCCTTTCGACCCTCAATCTCTCCCCTTCGACCCTCAATTTCTCCCCTTTCGACCCTCAATTTCTCCCCTTTCGACCCTCAATTTCTCCCCTTTAAGTCTGTAATCCATTGAAAAAAAAACGAAAAAACGCCCCCTAAACAGAGAAACAGTATAAACAGAAAAAAAAAACAAAGAAACAGCAAGAAAGGAGCTTGCCGCTTTTTTTGATATGTGATAACTTTGAACTTTATAGATAATAACCGTGAACTTATAACTAACTGTTACCCTGAATGAGTCGTTTTTGAATCAAGCCCTCAAAACTTACGCGCCGGAATTGGCTAATATATCATGCCACTACCAGCTCTCAAGCTCATGCGGTTGGACAGATTCATCGAGCCTAAGCTGCCATTTATTTTTTGTCCTATCTAAACCACTATCCAATCCCCAAGCCATGACGAAGGTCAGGGGCGATAATAGCGGTTTGGTCAGGATAAGTTGTTGCTTGTTTGATAAACAAGCTATGGAGCAGTTCCTCTGAAATTGGAACCTGAGTATTATTTACCTGTTGCCGTTGCTGTTTTTGAGGAGCTGGCAACAAATCAAGGTTGGTTGCTTGCCATAAATTTTCATCTGTAGCTAACTGGTTAAGCAAATTGAGATAAGCTGAAAACATCGTTTCAACCAAACCATACGGAAAGATGGCCTCTACCACATCCCAAGTTAGCCACAGTTGCCCATCGTTTTCTTCAACTTGGCTATCTAACCAAACTTGGGGGGTTTGGCTCAGGCCATACACCGGTTTTCCCAGCCAACGACTGCCTTTATCTAACACCCCAAGGCCACTGGTAAAGACAACCGGCATCAAAGTCTGTCCAACCGTGTCTTGTTGCGTGGCCAAAGCTCGTAAAACCTGTACCCCACTAAAGTAGCGTTGATCCAAATCTTGCCACAATTGGTTTTGCAGACGTTTGCCCCGCTCAGATAGGGTCTCAGCCGAGTTACTATTATCAATAGCTAACATCGTCAGGGTGGTGAAGTCGCCTACAATCTGGTTAATCTGCGCTTGATCAGCTAATGGCAGACGGTTGAATAGAGTTAAGTTAAGCGTAAATTGAGGTCGTTTGCTCCAGCGGGTTAAAATCTCGGCAAAAACCGTCAATAGTAAGCCGGTGGGAGTCAACCCAAGTTGACTTGCCTTTGCTTTTAACTGTGACCAGTTTTCC
>LUTY01003024.1 GCA_001640045.1 Candidatus Thiomargarita nelsonii
GTTTGGGTTTGATGATAATAGCTGTTGGCCAACAAAATACGCGATTCCAATAATCAGCATTTTTTTTATCATTGCGAGTTGGATTAAATTCATTGTCAAACGAATTCCACAGCCTTTGCCACTCCCGATTAAAATTTCAAAGTCTCCACTGAGACCAACGGATTTGTTAGCCATCTTGTGCAAAAAAGCCTTATAATATTTGGCAGGAGTCCGAGATTTATCTTGGACGCTTTAAAATGATCATAGCATCCCTATGGATTTTAATCATGCTAGTGCAGGAGGGCGGAAATATCCATACCACTTTTTTAACGACAGCCAATTTTTAATTAGCAGGGATAAGTCAAAATCTTTTATTTCTTTCCTCAGTACAGGACAATTTATTTAAGTCATCAATTTTTTGATGACCAGCGGGAGAAATCTTAATGCTTTGAAAATTTCAGATTTCTCCCGCTGGTCGAAATGACAAGAAAAAAACTAAAAATCATGAATTTTCAGGTATTTTAAATTTTTTGTATGAATCATAATTTACAGAATTTTAGAATTAACAGAATAAAACCTAAAATCTGTAAATTATGATTCAGACAAAAAAAATTAAAATACCTGGAAATTTATGATTCAGTACTTGATAGGCATAATTGACAAATCGTTTAAAAAGGAGCCATTAACCATGTCGTTAGGCAATAACTCGTTAAAGGATGTACAGCAATACCCAACGAAGTTTCTTCAAATTCTTTCAGAGGGCGTGTGTCTTCCAGTGACCTACAAACAATCATGGGATGATGGGTTTGGTGCTAGGGGATGGAAATTGGACGTAACAATAGGAGATCCTCAAATCATAGCAAGTACTCGCGAGACGGGTCAGAAAATTAACACATCGGTTTTTGTTCACGATATTTTAGATCATTTCCTGTCTGGATTTGGGATAAGTGGACATAGAAGTGAAGCGATGGCACTTATTCAATTATCAAAACGTACCCACTCTGATCCAAGGCCAGACTATGAGCAAATGGTTAAGGAAGACATTATAAATGGGATGGTTAATGGAGAGCCATTAACCACGTTTCTTCCAAGACAACTTAAAGAATTGCTGCCATCAGATATAGAAATGACAAATAGAGAAATCATATCCTTTCTTGAGCAGAAAATAGGTGAAAGTACGCTATATGAGGCTCTTGTTGATCATTTCTTCACACTAGGAAAAGCCGGAGAAGAACACGCCCTCAATAGCTGGAAAGCAGTTGGTTTAGATTCAGAAAAACAGACAGAAATAGGGCTTGCCCTACAAAACATTCTTGAAGTGATTGACTTAAAAGTAGAGGAAATGGAGATAGAAGAACTGAAGGGGTTTATAAGAATTGATAACAAGCAGGTTTCATTTGCTGTGCAAGAACCCAATGGCCTTTTTGAAGGATACCAGGCTGCTGTATCCTCATAAGCTACTCCACCCGTCAGCAATTCCATTTTCAGGTATTTTAATTTTTTTGTCTGAATCAGAATTGACAGAAACGAAGTAACGAAGTAATTGACAGAATAAAGAATAAATCTTGCTTGGTTTTAGGTTTTATTCTGAAAATTCTAAAATTACTTCGTTACTTCGTTTCTGTCAATTCTGATTCAGACAAAAAAATATTTATTAACAACACTCACCTCAACAATGCAACCATGCGCTTCTTGAGAAAGACATATTTGTGCCCCCTCCCTTAATTCCACCGCTTGATTAATTTCAACCCGATTACCATTAGGCGATGTCAGAGACCTTAAAGCTTGATTAATCAATAACCACTTTCCCTGATAAAAAGCGCAATACGCTTGAGGTCTTCTATCCGCATCGGGGCCGGGAAAAATATTGTCAAATACATGCCATTTAAATAAACTTT
>LUTY01003025.1 GCA_001640045.1 Candidatus Thiomargarita nelsonii
GCATTGAGTTTGCAATCCCGTCCATAACGCTTTCACCCCTCCCCTTTAAACAGATCAAGCCCCGATATTTCTCCCGTGGCTAAATATAATTCCCATTCTCGGCTATGTTCCTCTGCAATCACTCTCTCCAAAACCGACGCCTTAAGGCGCACAATGGGTTTTCCATCAGTGCTACTACGTTGCGTCACTCGAATTTCATCGTATGGATAGACAGATAACTCAATAGGAAAAACACGCATATAATAAATATGAGTATAATCCCTATATTCACTGCCTACACGAATCGTCACTTGTTTCGTTTTAAAGCGCCACCCAAGTTCAGCAATATAACGCTCGACTTCATCAACATTCTCACTAAAGACATGTAAATCAATATCACTACCACGCCGCACATGCCCAGTACTGACTGAGCCTATCAATCTAGGACTAAACTGCTGAAGGGAAAACATCGTTTCAAGCGCGATCACCCGCATAGAAAAAAGACGTTGCTCACTGAATTCGCCCTCACTGAATTGGACAATTTCTCGCAGTGCCGCTTGTATCTCACCATTTGAAGGTAAAAATTGAGGCCGGTAGCGTATATTTTTGCCGCCGGTACGTCCAAGAATACGTTTAGCGGCGATGCGTTTAGCATTCAAATATTGATCCACGCCCTCTTCATACATCAAACGAGCAGCTTCCTGGGCAAGTGTTTGGCGAAGCTCTGGGGACTGTTGTCTTTTCATCGTCTTTTTTTTAATTAAGCAAGTGGCTTGTTTTTATAATAGAACGCAGAATCGTTGCGAGACAGAATGACAGAAGAGTGTTTCATTAGCATGTCAATAGCCTCTCTGGGTGTCATGACAGTCGCATCAGCTAAACGCCCATTCATATCCCAAGTACGTAATAACTCAAGTTCACGGAGTTGGGGCGTATTGCGTAGCCACCGACGGGTCAATCGGGGCGCGACGAGCAAGTGCAAATGATGGCGGATAAGCCACACGATGCGGGGGGACAGCAGCCCTTCCAATTCATCAGCACCAATATCGGCATGATCCGGGGTACTCACCGCTTTGCCAATATCATGCAAAAGCGCGGCTGCCCATAATTCAGGATCGTCGCTAGCTTGGTGCGCCAATTGAAAGACTTGTAGAGAATGATAAAGAGCATCCCCTTCGGGATGATAACGCGGACTCTGACGCACCCCATCAAGGGAGGTCAGTAAAAAATGAAGGTGTTTTTTCAGGAATGCCGGCTGAACAGTGCCGGTACATTGATTTTGTCTCATATCAACCGGGTTTTGCCCCGGCGGGCTTAACAAATAAAATATTTTTTATATTCAATTCTTTAGGAGTCCAAGATTTATCTTGGACTTCTAAATATAATATCACAACGTTGACAAAGGCAACCCCCGTACTAGTCGAGAAGAATGACCATTTAATCCCGCCAATTGTCGCACAAATTGTTTTTTCAAAAAAGGCAACGCATCTGTGACTAATAAGCCCAGATTACGAGCAACAACTAACGGCGGAAAACGGTTAGAAAAAACGCGCACCAACGAGTCCGTTATAGTGGTGATACGTTGCTGATCAGGCAACTGCCATGCTATATAATGTTGTAAAACGGCACCCACATCATCGCCCGCCCAGAATCCCTCTACTATCGCCTCTCCCAAACTCGCAACATCACGCAATCCTAAGTTGAAACCTTGTCCAGCAACCGGATGCAATGTATGGGCAGCATTGCCGATAATCACAACACGCCCGTGTGTATGTTGTTGAGTGCGACTTAGGCGTAAAGGGTAAGCATGGCGTTGTCCAACTCGGATAAAGCGACCTAAACGCCATCCAAATTTGGCTTGTAGAGCCTTTAAAAAGGTTTGATCATCAAGTGCCAT
>LUTY01003026.1 GCA_001640045.1 Candidatus Thiomargarita nelsonii
GCGATTGTGCAACGGATTGAAACTGAGCCTCAAGAAAAGCTTGGTGGGAGACACATATCGAGGAACTGGCCGCCCAAGGCCAACGGGTGTTAGCAGTGGCTTTCAAATCGGTACCCGGTCATAAGAGAGAGCTTGACTTCAGTGATGTCGAGAATGATTTGGTTATACTTGGCCTGTTAGGTCTGATCGACCCGCCACGGGTCGAGGCAATTGCGGCGGTTCGTCAATGCCAAGCGGCTGGTATCCGCGTTAAAATGATCACTGGCGATCATGCTGCCACGGCCCGCGCCATCGCTGGGCAGTTGCAGCTCGGTAACGCTGATGATGTCTTGACTGGTCACGAACTAGAACAAATGAGCGATGAGGAACTGCGCCAACGGGTACTGGATGTGGATGTGTACGCCCGTGTCAGTCCAAACCACAAATTGCAACTGGTCCGGCTGCTACAGGACCATGGCCTAGTCATTGCGATGACCGGTGACGGGGTCAATGATGCGCCGGCTTTGAAACGTGCTGATGTGGGCGTTGCCATGGGGTACAAGGGCACCGAGGCGGCCAAGGAAGCCTCTGAGATGGTGCTGATCGATGACAATTTTGTCTCCATCGCCCACGCCGTGGAGGAAGGGCGTACCGTCTATGACAACCTCAAGAAGGCGATCCTGTTTATCCTGCCTACCAACGGTGGGGAGGCCCTGACTATCATCGCTGCTATCCTTTTCGGCTTTCAGCAGTTGCCACTGACAGCGGTGCAGATTCTCTGGGTGAACATGATTACTGCGGTCACTCTGGCGCTGGCGCTGGCGTTCGAGCCATCTGAGCCGATGGTGATGCAACGACAGCCGCGAAATCCTCAACAACCGATGTTGACTCTGCTGTTCCTGTGGCGAATTGCTTTCGTGTCTGTCATTTTGCTCACTGGCACCTTTGGTTTGTTTCTGTGGGAAATGGAACTGGGTGCCACTATCGAATATGCACGCACAGTTGCTGTGAATACACTGGTAATGTTTGAGATATTTTACCTGTTCAATTCCCGCTACATTATCGCCCCAGTACTTAACCGCGCTGGTTTATTGGGAAACCGATACGTACTGCTGGCAATTACCCTGCTGATTGTATTTCAGCTCGGCTTTACCTACCTCGCTCCGATGCAAGCCTTGTTCGGTACCGCCGCTATCACGCTGGCCGCTTGGGGGATTATTGTTTTGGTCGCCTCGTCGGTGTTGATACTCGTTGAACTGGAAAAAGCGGTTATCCGGCACTTCGCTACAAAAGAGACCTAGTACATCCGAGCGGATGGTATTGAGATTTCCGCTCGGATGCATTAGCCAAGTGACTATGCCCCACACTCTACAAATGAAGCGGTTACGAATCGAAAATTTCATAGGAGTGAAGGAGTCATATAGCCGATGCTGCGCACCGTGCGAATCAATTAATGATAAATTATTAAGAAAAACTTAAGGCATTTTTAGACAGAGTCTTAAGATTGAGTTAAGATTTTGCGATTATTATAGACGTCCAATTGGTTTTCAAGCCAAGCATTTTTTGATTAGTAATAACAAGGAGTCAAAAATGAAAACTCACCACATGGCAATTATTATTGGGTTAGCAGCGACACCCATTTTATACGCTCAAGTGCCGCTAACGCTTCAAGAACAAAATCAGCCGGCGTTACAGAACAATTTTGTTGAAAATGTGGAAGTCAAAGGTCAAATCACGGCTATCAACGATAACATTTTGACTATCAATGTTTTTGAAACGGAACATTTTCAACCGGGCGGTAACACGGTGGAAGCCGACATACAGTATGCTCAATTTAAGCATGGCAATCGTGCCGATTTGCGTCAAAATGCTTTGGTTGAGATCGAAGCCATCTGGG
>LUTY01003027.1 GCA_001640045.1 Candidatus Thiomargarita nelsonii
TTTTGCCGGAGCCTAAACATACTGAAATTAGTGATAATTTTTTTGATCAAAACTGGGACATTTTTGTTTTTGCAGGACATAGTGAAAAAGATCAATTTTCGATCAATAGCAACGTGTCTCTGAAAATCAACGATCTAAAGAAGAGTTTGGAAAAAGCAATAAAACATGGCTTGCAATTAGCGATCTTTAACTCGTGTGATGGTTTAGAATTAGCCAATGCGTTGATGGAATTGAACATTCCACAAGTGATTGTGATGCGCGAGTTAGTACCTGATATAGTCGCTCAACTTTTTTTTAAATTTTTTATCAAAGCCTTTTCAAATGGTACATCTTTATATTTAGCGGTGCGCGAGGCACGGTTGCGGATGGATGAGTGGGCTAAGGATAAGAGAAATATCGAACTTCCGGCAGGGAGCACTTGGCTGCCAGTGATTTTTCAAAATCAAGGGGCAAAACCGCTCGAATGGAAATGGAAATGGACAGAAGAGATAGAAAATATGCCGGAACAAAAAAATATAAAACTGCGTAAGCCCTTTGATCTTAGCGAAGAGGAGTCTCATAACCCCGCTGAACAAAAAAATTCAGAAAAGAAAGGGGATGAAGAATCAAAAAAAAGGTTGGTATCCACTGGTCTGATTGGATTAAGTATGGTGCTTGCTTTTATTGTATTTGTAATAATTCTTGAGAAAAGCGGTAGAATACCTCCTGATTTTGCCATAATTTTACATATCAGTATTGTTGGTGTCGCTTTTTTCATAATAATTATTGTTGTATTTCAGACGCTTCCAGTTGGGAGGGCTTTAATTTTTATCGTCTTAACTCTCATAATATTGTTGTTTGTACTTGCTGTTATTCATATGATTACACAGTCATTTAACAATCATAAGAATAAGCCTAATACTAATATCGTGTCTCAGAATGGTGGAGAAAATGCTCCTAACAAATTGCCTGATAAGACTAATACTGGGTTTATAACCAATTCGGAGGCTTTCCCTGCATGGTGTGATTCTGAAAATCCGTTATTATTGCGCGTCAGACGTGACTACTACGAATTTGTAAAAAATCCCCCCTTGAGGGACAATAATAATGATTTAGAAAAATTCGTCAAAGAAAATTTCTCATCACTTTTCGATGAGCCTTCAATTATGGAGGAGTATCGTCGGCTTTCAAAGGAAAAGTCTCGTCGTTCTTCGAAAGAGAATGATATAGCAATGGAACAGTTAAAGATAAGGATACGTCACCGGAAAGAAATCAATGCTGCTATTGCTTATATCAAGGCGATGAAAAAATTAAAATTATCGTTAGCAGAATGTGAGGAGTTTATGAGGAAATATGAACAAGACTATAACAATTGCCTAGAAAAACAAAAGAGCATGACTTTGCCTGATACCACTAAGACAATGGCTATAACTTGCCAAGGCTACGCGACGCTCGCGGAAGAATTAAATAATAAATGTTGCAGATAATTTTATTGCCAGATAATAATTGTGAGCAAAAAAATGGATAAACCGACAGTAAATAAAAAAAAGTTAGGACTTATTGCTATTGGTGGACTGGCTCCAGTGCTTGCTTTTCTTATATACCAAAAAATTCTTGACATGCCTGGTATTTGGGAAAAAATACCTCATACTTTAGTCACGATTTTGCTTATTATTATTGTTGGGGTTACTTTTTTCACAATAGTTATTGTCGTATTTAAGGAACTTCCAGTTGGGAGGGCTTTAATTTTTATATTATTGATTATAATAATATTATCGTTTGTACTTGCTGTTGTTTATATAGTAGCTCCCCCCCGAATAGATGATACGGATCAGGATGGTGTACCTGATTATCGTGATAAGTGCCCACACAATCAGCCAGTAGAAATCTCTAAGGG
>LUTY01003028.1 GCA_001640045.1 Candidatus Thiomargarita nelsonii
ATTGAGAAATCACTGTTTTGTGGTACCTGAGCATTTTTTAGAACTGACTTCAAGACGAGAAGTCGGAGAACGCCTTAGTGCGGCTATCTCTCAACCGGAAGGGGATGACTATATTGCGGTCAGTAAAACCGTGGAACAAATGGGCAGTGGTCGCCAAGGCCATGAAATTTTGATCTTGGTAGGACTTGATGTCAAGCAATTATCAGAGAATGCTCGCAAAAAGGTACGTTCCAAGTTAGTAGACTACTTATCTCAACTTGAGACTTTAGTCACTCAGACGATTGACTGGGAAAAATCGGGTAGCGATTTATTTGTCCAGCGTCGAGAGCTAGAAGAATGGGGGCAAAATAGCCTTTTTAGGCACTTGCCTCTTAAAAAATCGGTCATGACACCCGCCAAGGAATACTTTGTTTTGAAGAAAATTGGCGTAGGGATTGCTACTCTATTGCTTGTTCTCAGTTTTGTCTCATATTTGATCATGCAACCAGAAGAAAATCACATAGAGTCTACTGATGTTCGCATTGTAGAACAAGATAAATTTCCCTATGATAAATACAACCGATTATTACCTCAACATTGCTCTATTTCTCCAGAGAATAGAGAAGCCTTAGCCGAATTGAGCACCTTATGTCAAATCTCAAAGAAAATTGAACATCCTGATTTTTTGACAGCCTTAAGGGAGAGTTACTGTCATAATTTTTTCTTAAAAATAGAAGAGATTGATAATCTTAATGAAGAAACCGTGCTTGAATTTGTGACAGTGGGGCATAATTTACAAACAGAATTGGAACTGGATAGACTGACTGATTATTCCTTGGGCGAGCGAGTTTTTTCGGTCGTTGATATTCGTAACAAATTAAGGGCACTCTACAAGGCATTTAATCATGAATCTCAAATGAATAAAGTATGTCTTCCTTTTTTTACAGATGAAGATGTAGAAATGGCCTCATATTTAGAGACTGTTCTAAAAAAGGGTGAAAAAACCCTAATCGCTTATTTGGCACTTGATCCAAAAAAAGTCGTGTTAGAAGTCGAGCGAGACAGAAAAAAAGAAAACTTGGAAGACAAGTTGAAGAGTCTCATCAATCAATGGGAACTAGGGAGCCCGACAAAACAGGAAAAAGCCAAACAAGAATTAGAACAACAACTCTTAAAAGTCTGTGGTAAAAATAACACATCCGAATTAATTCAATGTGTTCAAATAGAACAAGTGGAAGCGTATCAAACGGAACTTAAGATGAGTCAGATAGTAGTGTTTATATCCAAGGAGGAAGATAAAAGGCAAATTTATGGACTACTTGGTTTTGATAAAAACGACTATTTTGACCACAAATTAAGCGCCATCGTGGCTATTCGTCAGGCTTTAAGAGAACTCGATGCCGCTATCAATGGGACAGAGCCCCAACCCGTCTATCTACCCTTATTCAGCAATGAAGATGCTAGAATGATTAATCGACTTAAGGAGGGGATAAAAAAAGTAGAAATTATCAAAACCGAAAATCTGTTGGAAGGATTACAGAAAATAAGAGAAATGGGGCAAGAAATGGTTAAAGAAATGCCCAAAAGGGAACTGATGACACAAGTCAATCGACTATTCTCAGAATACCAATACCCCGAAGAGATAAAAAATTATCTCTCTCAACAATTAAAGGTATTTTATGAAAAGAGTTCTCGTTCGGTTATCAATAATAAAATTAATAGGTTAATCAAAAGTATTGAAGCGGTGCGATATCCTTAAAAACGACAAATCGATGATAAAGTTTATCGTTCCCAGCTTGCAGGACGCTCCGCGTCCATGCAGCAATGCCCTTAAGTTAAGACAAACCTACGAGGTTGCCAAAACCTCGTAGGTTAATTTTTCGTTTAATTTACAA
>LUTY01003029.1 GCA_001640045.1 Candidatus Thiomargarita nelsonii
TTGTTACGGAGGGTGGGCATAAATCGACCAGTCTCCACTGGTAAATAACGAAACCGCGCATTGGGATTTTTCGCTTTAATTTCCTCTATCAGGGGTTGTAAACCGGCTTGATCGATGGACACTTGAACTCCCAATTGAATAATCAGCCCCGCCGGCAGATAAACAAAGGAAAAATCAGGCTTATTGGACTCGGTGCGGGCAATGGCGAGACGGGTAAATGGTAAATAAAAAACATTCTCATTTTTATCATCCCGCAAGACATAAGGGGCATAATTAGATAAGGTATGAACACCTACCGTTTTATCAACGCTTGGAAAAGCAAATATGGGTATATTGATAAAGTATAAAAGGACAACGATTAAAATCTTTGATTTCATTTTTGAGTTTCCTTATGAGAGCAAACTCCCTTATATTCCGCCTTATAATATCTCTCAAAAGCTTGGCCTTGAGCATAGGAAGGACACATTCCCGTCGCGACACCAACAAACTTGCTTTCACAACCTATAGTGTATGCGTGTCCACAAACGTCGGATGATATACTCGCTAGCCTGATGGGAACGCTGTATCTGCGTCCGATCACTTCTGATATACGGCAAAACGTTTTTGCAAGCCATTGTCCACTGGCCACTCCAATGGCTGTGCATTCTTTGAAACAATGGCTCATAACCTGATCCCGTATTTTGACCAAGCCCTCAGCATAGCCGCTATGGTACTCCTCCAAGCTACTATCTTTTAGACGAGAACGTACTTTTTCAGCCGTTATTTCGATTTGTTCGATACGTCCACTCACAAAGCTTGAAAAGTCATCTTCTACAGCACAGTCTTTATTCAGTGCGGTCCATTTGTTTTTCGCTTCTCTCTCTCCAGCTTCCTTGCCTAGAGAATATTGGGGCGATTCCTTGCCTCGTGGCCTACAACTGTAAATGGGATCGCTTAAATCCACAATACGCGGCTGATTCATCTCGCTCCTAAGTGCGTTAATAACCTCTTTGCCTGCTTCCAGCCGAATTTCCAAGGAATCTGCCGGGAGTACTACATTCCGCGCAATAATTTCACGCCGTGCAATACGGTCATCTCTATCTTTCACCTTTGCCTTAACCCGGATAAGAGAACACTGAAAATCGAGGTTTTCGTAATTTTTAAAAATAAAAATAACAAATTCCTCCTTAGACACTACGTCAACAGTGATCTCAGGTGATTCTGCTCGTGGTACTATCAAAACGACAAACAATAGCCACAATCCGACAACATTTCCAAAGTTGGCTTTATTCATATTTTTCAAATCTCCATTATTTGGTGACAAAAAAGACGGCTGATCAAATGTAACAAATTGAAAAATAAAGTATGTTTAAGGTTTAAAACCAAAAACGTTACGGACGGGATTGCAAATCCCGTCCAGCTAATTGTTTTTATCAGTTGTTTCGTTCATTACGCGGAGCGGATTTCCCGAAACCCTCGGCTAACACGCTGCCTTATCAGTTGTTTCGTTCATTACGCGGATTTCCCGAAACCCTCGGCTAAAACTAACACGCTGCCTTAGGGGTTTGCAACCCCGTCCGTAACGTTTTCAGATCGGCTTTAAAACGTGACGGAGCAGGTTGCAAACTTGCTCCGGCAAAAATCCTCGCTGCTGGACGGGGTTTGCAACCCCGTCCGTAACGTTTTTAGATCGGCTTTAAAACGTGACGGAGCAGGTTGCAAACCTGCTCCGGCAAAAATCCTATTTCTTATCGATCTAGGATTTTTTTTTGACGAATAATCATGGAATTGTTCAGCCTTTCTGATTTGAAGGTAGTTGTCCTCCATTAGATGTACTCACTATCACTTCCAAAACCACGCTAATAACCATTTTAAAATAATGGTTATTATCC
>LUTY01003030.1 GCA_001640045.1 Candidatus Thiomargarita nelsonii
TCCCACCGTTTCAATTAACGCCATTGTCGCCTCAAAATCGGCCTCAGTTTCTCCCGACACAGCCAATGGCTTGACGCTGTGCATAACCAATCATTTCTTCTAACCAGTTGCTAGGGCTGATGACTTCTGTGTCATTGTTCAATAATAAAATTATACTGCCTTGTGCCGCTTTGACTCCTTGATTAACCAGATAAGAAAAGTTAAATGGGGTAGGCTCTGGGTGAACTTTGAAACGTTGACTGCCCAATCTTTTCTTATAGGAATCAAATAACTGAAATGTTTTTGTCTCCTCACTACCATTATCCACTACAATGATTTCCCAATTGGGATAATCTGTTTTGTCAATAATGGAATCCATGCAGGGTTTTAACAAATCCGCTTTATCTTTGGTCGGTATAATAATACTGACTAAAGGATTGTTTTTAACCGGATAATGCACAAGTACACGGTCATTTTTATTTAATACAGCTTGTCCGCCTTCCCCTTCCCGATCCAGTGCCTCTTGCACCACTTTTAATCCAACTTGAATGGCATGATTTTCAAGTGCGTTCCTAGAGAGACTATACTTGCGTCGGTGATACAAAATTTTTGGAATATGTTCGATAGCATCTGTTTTTTCTGTGACTCTCAGTGCCAAATCCCAGTCTTGACTGCCTTCTGTGCCCAATCTGAAACCACCCACCAAAGTTTTACGGTAAACGCAGAGATGACCAATATACATTTGCCCTTTGAGTATTTCCGGTGCCCAGTTTGGTTTGAAAAAAGGCTGAGCAAAACGCTGCTCTAACTCATCCCATCCATCCTCATCAGAATAAATAAGATCAACCGATTCATTCCTTTTTTGATTTAAGTGCTTAACCACCTCAAATAGGGCATCTTCCGTTAAAAAATCCTCAGTCTCCAGTAGTGCCACAAATTCACCTTTTGCCAGTGCCAACGCCTCATTAGTGGTTGCGGAAATCGGCCTCTTGGTATTGCAATAAGTGACTTTGATTGTTGTTGGATATTTTTTATTATAAATTTCCAGTACTTGGCGCACTTTAGATTTTGTTGAAGCGTCATCGGCGATACAAAGTTCCCAATGTGGATAGACTTGATTGATGACAGAATCCAGGCAGGCTCTTAAATAGGAAACCTGCGTGTTGTCAGTGGCTAGCAACACACTGATGAGTGGCTGGTATTCAAAAGTCTTTAATTCCTCGCTTAGCTTTACACAATCCGGCGCGAAATATTGATAGTTGATATTAGTCAAACTCACAGCGAAAATATGATTGAAATTATTAATTGGTTAATTTTTGTCTGGGGCATGTTTATTAATACTCGATGAGCAAGGACAAAAAACGTCGTTCTAAGATTTATATATAAATAATTATTAATACTATTATTTTTTTTCAGAAAATGACCCTAAAACTGATAGATGATGATAGATATATTAGAGAGAAAAGCTCATTCCCAATTGCCAAACTTGTGTTATTATTAGACTTATCCCTAAATAATCCAGACCAGCGGAGTTTTGGCAACCCCGCTGTCGTACACACTAGCAAGGAATCAATCTATGGATCGTATATTAATAGTGGATGATTCAAAAACAGAAATCAAGTTTATAACAAAAATTCTTGAAAATATAGGTTATGAAGTAGATTATGCTTGATTCACCCGTTGAGATTCAGAGCTTTTCTATTCCTCATTTCCTCAAAACCTTATTAGGCATCTGCCCCCCGACGCAACGTTTGTGGATAGCATATAGCGGCGGCTTAGATTCTCATTTGCTATTGTACGCGCTGGCACAATTACGTCCACAGTTTGAATTACGTGCCTTAACATGTCTAACACACAAACTTAAGTCATATCCCTTAATCGGGCACTGCTTG
>LUTY01003031.1 GCA_001640045.1 Candidatus Thiomargarita nelsonii
CACCGGTTCGCCCCTACAATCCCTAAATACGCCAGGTTTTGTAGGGGCAGACCTATGTGTCTGCCCTTAATTTAATGGCATTGGGTTTGCAACCCCGTCCGTAACGTTTTATGAACATATCAAAAACGTTACGGAGCAGGTTGCAAACCTGCTCCGGCAAAAGACTTTCACCCCGCAAGAAAATGCCAAGCTTCGCTTGGCGCACTCATGCTACGCTGGCTTTTGATAAAAACGTTGTTATTTTGATTTTTTATTATGATGTTCTATCAATGGCCACATTGAGTTAATTACGCCCACTAATAAGCCTGTATTAAACACAACAATTGAGCCAATAATCCCTAAATGTATCAAGAAAACACCACCAATGCTTACAAGTCCCGGCACTATTGTTGTTATCAAACCAGTATTTAGGTTTTTGTCTAAATCATCAGCAAGGTCAAACACTTGACAAAGATGCTTGAGGCTCGCATCCATCAATACAATTTGTGCGGTGTCCGTTGCAACCGTTGAAGCACCTTTTAAGGAAATAGAAACATGCGCTTTTTTCAAAGCAATAGAATCATTGATGCCATCACCAACAAAACAAACCACTTTCCCTGCATCAATGAGTTGTTGAATAAGGTTCGCCTTGTTTTCAGGTAAGGTATCTGCAAAGTAATTGTCTATACCGAGTTCTTCAGCTAATCGTTGCGTGGGTTTTTCATGATCCCCAGAGATAATATACAGGGACATGTTGCGTTGTCGTAAACCTTTAATGATGCTTTTTGCTTCGGGACGAATCGTTGCATGTAATTCAATCGCTCCCGCCAGTTGATTATCAATGGTAACCATAACGAGTGAATAGCCAGAATCGTGGCAATCTGACATAATATTTATTATTTCTTCAGGAATAGCAATTTCTTCCATTTCCATAAAGCGAACACTGCCCACCAGAATAAGTTGGTTAGATATAGTCACCTTGATACCGTAACCTACCTCATATTTGGCTTCTTCAATATCCGGTAGACTTAATTCGCGTTCATGAGCAGCCTGAATAATGGCTTTGGCAACGGGGTGTTTCTGTTTGTATTCAGCGGCTGCCGCATACTTTAGTAAATCGTTTTCTTGATAATCTTGAAGCGTATAGATTTTGCCAACATGAGGCTGTTCTTGGGTTAGGGTACCCGTTTTATCAAAAACAACAGTGTCAACATGATTTAACAATTCTAAAGCACGCCCATCCTTGATGAGAATGCTCTGTTCAGAGGCAATTCTAAGAAAGTTCAGCACACTGAGAGGCGATATTATCCTAACATTGTCTCCAATACATGAAAGTAGTACAGCCGCCGTACCAGTTAGTCCGGCGACCGGTAAAGCCAAAACACTCGTCACCATTGTTGGCAATACCGAATTATCAGCTATTTTTTGTCCCCTGGATTGGATAGAGGTTTTGAAATCTATAGTGGAGATAAGTATTTCACCAATTTGAGCGGCTACGGTGTCTTTTCCCGCTTTTTCAACTTTAATGTGAATTTTGCCAGACAACAAGACCGTTGATGCGAATACTTGCTCTCCTTCCCCCTTTTCTGATGGCTGGGATTCGCCAGTTAAAATATGTTGATCTATGGAAGCAATACCCTCGCTAATAACACCATCTACCGGGATAGTTTCTCCAGCATTGACCACGATGATATCACCCACTTGCAATGTGTTAAATGGAATTTCGATCTCAACATCGTCTTTTAATACCCAAACGAAATTAGGTTGCTCTCCAAAGATGCCGATGAGACTTTTCTTTGAATTATCTTCGGTTTTTAATAGTAGCTTTTGGCTGAAGGCATATAACCAGTAAGCAACAGCAGCAATAAAATAATGTCCAGTGATGAAAA
>LUTY01003043.1 GCA_001640045.1 Candidatus Thiomargarita nelsonii
TGCGTCCTACGCACCTTTTTCGCGTCAGGGTGCGTAGGACGCACCCTACAAATATACTTTTATTTCAAGTGCTTAAATACTTATGTATAAGAGAGTGCGCAGGGCAAAGGAACGAGAAAAAGTTTGGACTCCTAAATTTGTCGGACTCCAAGTTTTAGCTTAAAAAATCTCAAAACACTGTTGCGCCCACACCCACAAAGGCAGCGTTTCCAAAACCGATTCCTTTTCAGGAGATAAAATACCATAAAAACAATATTCACCCCTTGGCAAATTCTCAGGCAGGATTAAATCTAGCAATGTCACTGGGCTGGCTTGTGTTCTCGGTTTCAGCCAGTTTTGAGGCTGGTTAAGTGGCGCAAATTCATTGGTGTTTTTGAGTGCAATGAAATTGCCATCCGGTAACACCACCGCCACATATAAGTCATAGCCCCAGCCTAAATTTTCAATCAATTCGGCTTTGAAGTGTTCACCAGCGCGGTAGCTGTCCTTTTCCAGCACAATTTGCACATTGGCTTGTTGTGGTGGCTCGACACCGCCAGTGACTGTGATGATCACCGATTTGTCGCTACTGGCGATATTGCCTTCGTTGTCTTGTGCATAGAAATTAATTTCGTAATCACCGTTGTAAACGGCATCACCCCAAGTGCCTTCCCACAATATGTCTTCCGTATGTGAGAGTTCTAAACGTTGAAAGCCTAGAATGGGCGTACCATTGGTGTCTAGGACTAGGTTCATTCTAGGCGGCCTAATCAGTGCCCAAACCTGAGCAGCAGGCCCAGTATCTGTGTCAGCCATGGCTTTTAGTGTGAGAGATTGACCCACTTGTAAAGTAGTCGGCTCTGTGATTCCTTCAACCTCTACGATGACACTGCCGCTTTCAGCCTTGTGACCGATATGGATGTTTTCCAGCCATTTGCCGTCATGAGAGTTGAAAATACCATCGCCGTTATCGTCTAGCTGCGGATTTTGATAAAGAGTGATATTCTCACCATTGTCGGCAACTTGCACTTGTGTCCCTAGCATTTCGTGTTGTTCGTCACGCGCCAAATTAAAAGCCTCAAATAGGTTTGTGCCGCTTATTAAGAATTTGGCTATAAATCGGTTGAAGCCTTGTTTTTCAGCAAAATAAGCGAGTTCATTCGCGCTGGCACTGCTGATAATAGATCGGTTGGGTGCTTTCAACTGTTCCACTAATACCCCAGAGTAACAAGCATCAATGAACAAAACGGTATGATTGCCGGTGGTATTTTGGTATTCGTCTAGAAGTTCCTTTAATTGGGGAGCTTTTAGATACTCAAGTTTAGCTAATTGAAGTCTTCCTGGTCCAGCAGCACTACCGTGACCCGTGAAAAACCAGTAGAGCGGTTGCCCCAGTGTTCCGCGTTCCTTAGCCCAATCCATCGCGGCGCGGATGTCATCATCGGTTAATGGCTGTCCCCGAACTGGCGTATCAACAATATTATCATCTGTGCCGTTGCCGTCATAATCTGCCCCGGTTTCTGGGGTAAGATAGTAGATGTCGTCGTCTGTAAATTTCCGGTCGCGGAGCATGTAATAAATATAGTTGGAGATGGACTCAGTGTCATCCCATAGCGAATTCGTGCGATGATTGCCACCCCCCGCTACGATAATGGCAAGGCGTTGCCGAGGTGGGTTTAATCCGTCTATTACGCTAATTGTCACAGGCTCTTCACTGTTGACAATTTTACCTTGTGGGTTTTCGGCATAAAAAGTGATTTGATAATCACCGTTATAAAACGCATTGTTCCAAGTAGTTTCCCATACATTTTCCTCGTTTGCTTGAGAAAGTTCCAATTGTTGAGTATTTTGGAAATTAATGTCAAGTAGCTCAATCTCTACCCACACTCGTTTGATTTGCCCTTGAGTACGGCTTTTAAGCCTGAGTGCCTGACCGGCTTGTAAATTGGTAGAAATGGTGACTGCTTCAATTTTTGGAGCAACTATATCAACACGGTTAATGTACACATTGCGTAGCCATTGCCCATCTGCGTCTGTGAATATGCCATCACTGTTATCGTCCAATTGGGGAGTTTGGACAAAATCCCCCGATAAACTGCTTACCATATCGTTTTGTTTGTCACGAGCATACCCAAAAGCTTCGTAGAAACTGAGTCCTTCATATAGCCCCTTGGCAAAAAAGCGACTAAACCCAGTTTTTTCTACAAAGAAAGCTTTTTCTGTTGCTCCAGAGGCGCTGATAATGGCGCGACTGGGATTGGCAAGAGATTCTAAAAACGAGCCTGAATGGCAGCCATCAATCACCAAGACTATTTCATTGCCTGTAACACTTTGGTAATCATCAAGGATGGCTTTGAATTCAGCCGCTTCCAAGTCGGTGAAATCAGCGAGGTGAAATTTATTTGACGTAAGATGACCAATCAAAAACAGGTAAAGCGGTTGGTCAAGTTTCCCGCGATTTTTTGCCCATGCGAATGCGTCACGAACATCATCAACCGTTAAGGGACGCTCCGGGAGGGGGTTATCAACAGTATTGGCAAGGCATCTGTTGGTAGCCGGTGCATCAACAATGCAGTCATCCAAACCGTCGCCATTGAAATCAGCGACTGATTTGGGCGATAGATAGTAGATTTGTTTGTTTAAAAAGCCCCTATCGTGGTGGACTTTGTAAATGTAGTTGGAAATGGATTCTGTGGTATCCCAAAGTTCGTTCCTTGGTGTATTGGGACCGCCTGCTATGATGATGGTAGCACCTTTTACAGATTCAATAATCCCAGCTTCAGGGTCTTCATAATCAGAAATGTCGGTCCTTGGGGCATCTATAATTTTGTCATTGAGGCCATCGCCGTTGAAGTCGGCCCATGATGCTGGGGAAAGGTAGTATATTTCTTCATGGTCAAAGCCACGTCCTGAGAACATCTTATAAATATAGTTAGCGATGGAGCTAGTTGTGTCCCATAGGGGGTTGGTGGTGTCATTGCCTCCAGCGGCTATGATAATGGCAGCCCTTTTTCCTGAACGAGTAGAGCGTTCAATGGGCAAAGCGAAAGCCTCTGCTCCTAATACAAAGTTGCTGAGCACTCTGAATGTATGTTCAGAAATAGACTTGGCAATACCCCAGAGAGTGTGAGTGTCGTTATTACTCGCCACAACGAAGTTGCCATTAACGAACACTTGGCGTAACCATTGACCATCATTGTCAGTGAAAATGCCATCGCCATCATCATCTAATTGAGGTACTTGTGAGTACGAAGTATCTAGCAACCTTTCCTGTTTATCGCGGGCATACTCAAAAGCCTCATAGAAATTGAAGCCCTGAAAAAGTCCTTTGGCAAAAAAGCGGCTAAAACCTTGCTTATCGAAAAAAAAGGCAAGGCCATTCTCCCCCGTACTACCGATAATAGCGCGATTGGGAGCTGCAAGAGATTTAACGTAAGAACCCGCATAAGCGGTATCAATGACTATGATAAGCTCATTGCCAGTCGCATTCTGATAATCATCCAACATACTCCTAAATTCAGTCGATTCCAGGTACGAGAGCTTAGCAAGCTGAATTTTGTCAGGACTGGCATGACCAATCAAAAACAAATAAAGAGGTTGATCAAGTTGCCCTCGTGTTTTTGCCCACTCCAAAGCCCCGCGGACATGTTCGACCGTTATGGGTTCCGCTTGCACCGCGGACCAATTGACAATCAGTAGCCAGAATAGCGCAAATAATACGCTGCTTTGTCTGGTTGACGTGATAAATTTATGAATACTCATGATTTTCTCCTTTGAGTACAACTCATTAGGAAATAAACGAATGAATGATGGGATTGAATTACTATAGCACTCTCTCCGACAAAACCTGTTTGCTTTCTACCACCACCGATGCCCCAAATACGTTTGACATCAGGTTTTCTTAAAAGTTATCAGTTATCAGTTGTTAGTGATCACAAATACTGTTCACAGTTAATCATTTTAATTTGGATGATTAACTATAATTTATCATATCACAAAAATTATTTTTTATTGTACTCTATTGGTTTAAAAAATCTCAAAACACCGCTGCGCCCACATAAGGGCATGGTTTTTTCGGGTTCCCACGCGCCTGCGTGGGAACCCGTCTCGGCGCATCTGCCGCTGCTCCGAGTCGTTATAAACATGCCTAAAAATTCAGACCGGGAGACCAATACCCCGCAGGTCGTTTGCGTGGTGCGTCGGACGCACCCCGTTAGGCTCGCTATTTAGTACAACTAATTGAGAAATAAACGATACGAAGTAACGAAGTCATTAAAAACGACAATTGACCAATAATTCAATTCGCTTATTTCCTAATTAGTTGTACTGTACTAATGTCTGGTGAGATAAGCTGCACGCCTGAATAAAATCAAGGCTCGCGTGTTTTTTCTCGTTCCCACGCTCCGCGTGGGAATGCCTGCCCGGACGCTCCGCGTCCTGCAAAGCGTAAT
>LUTY01003033.1 GCA_001640045.1 Candidatus Thiomargarita nelsonii
AATAAAAGATGGGTACTATTTTTCAGAAAAGGGTACCCAAATAAACATTTCTCATGACATTGAGCAATGCAAAGCCAATACGACAATTTATAGGCCTGATGAATTTGATAAGCAAGTTATATCAACTCAATTTGTACCGCAAACGACAGAAATTGAAGTGTACAACGACACTTCTTTATCAGTCGCACGTCAGATGGTTAATGAGGGCAAATATCAGCACGTTGTTTGCTTAAATTTTGCCTCAGCGAAAAATCCTGGTGGCGGTTTTTTAGGGGGTAGTCAAGCACAGGAGGAGAGCTTAGCCCGTTCATCGGCACTTTATGGCAGTTTGCTTAAAATGAAAGAATATTATGAATATAATCGAAAAGGGAAAAGTTGCTTATATTCAGATTATATGATTTTCTCTCCAAATGTGCCGGTATTTAGAGATGATGCCGGAAAATTGTTGCAACACCCCTACTTGCTATCTTTTATTACTGCACCTGCGGTTAATGCTGGTGCGGTACGGAAAAATGAGCCTAAAAAGGTAGGCTTGATTAAATCGGTTATGATAAGCCGAGCGGAAAAAGTGCTTTCTGTTGTCGCCTATCATCATTGTGATGCTTTAATTTTAGGGGCGTGGGGTTGTGGCGTTTTCCGGAATGATCCGGTTGATGTTGCTGAAATGTGGTTTACGCTTCTAAAAGAAAATGATCTATTTGTTAATAGATTTAAGAAAGTGTCTTTTGCGGTGATTGATGGACAAAAACGGGGTATTTATCAAACGTTTGTTGATCAATTTGGCGGGTAGTTTTATCAGCTACAACAACGACAGCCAATTAAACAGGGATAAATAATTCTACTTTGTCAGATATCATGTAGGGTGGATATTGCTCCGCGTATCCACCCTACAACTTCTTTTACCTCTGTCTCTTTAAAAGGATTAACTTGTATTTTATTTCGATTGTTCTTTATCTGGAACTGGAGTCTGCCTCCCTTCAAATGAGGCAGTTAACCAATTTTCCAGAGAGAGTCCGGGGATTCGTTTGAAATGTTTCGTGTTATTGGTGACAAGTGTCAAGCTTTGGGTTACAGCAACACCTGCAATCAGCAAATCGATATCACCAATAGGCTGACCTTGATGTCGAAGTTCAGCTTTGAATTTTCCAAAACAATCCATCACCTTATCATCCAAAGAAAGCACTTCTGGTCCCGGTGTTGCGAATAATGCATGAATCCGTTCCAAGTTAGTTTCAACTTGGCTTGAGTTATAGGCTCCGAAATACAGTTCTCCTTTTGTCACAGCCGCAACTGCAATGGCTTCTACACCAACTTGGGCAACCCGATCTTTGACTCGTTGCTCTCCATTCAGAAGATAAATGCAGGTATCGGTGTCTAACAAATAGTATAACGTCCGTTTATTCATACATTCTCCTAAAAAAGTTGCACTTTTCTCTCGGCGCTTGTCCTTGAAGCGTAAATTTCAGTAATGATTTCTTCCGGACTACGTGTATCTTCCCATCCTTTGCATTTATCCAGAAATACTTCTGTTGGGGTCTTCTGAGCATAACTTTCCCATTTTTCAGTATTTGGCTCTATGTGGTCGGCTTCATCATCCAAAAATGTAATAATCACTCGGACATTTGGCAGGGCGTGGACATTTTCTAAGGGTTTTATTTCTTTGCCAGTATAAATACCTCGAATTGAAAGCATATTGTATTTCTCCTTATGTACTCAGCGTGGGTACAACTTGCACTTTTGTCATGGATACCAACGGGAGAAATATTGGACTGTTTCAAGATTTCTCCCGTTGGTCGAACCTCGGGTCAGCGGAGCTAAATGACAGAATTATTTAGTTTATGGCCTAGTTAAGTATATGCAGAGCCG
>LUTY01003034.1 GCA_001640045.1 Candidatus Thiomargarita nelsonii
GTTCAATAAACATGCTTGCAGGAACGCCCAACCCTGTACTCACCACCGCGACAAAAAACGTCGATATATATACTTGACTAGGCCATAAACTGAACTTTTTTGTGACCTTTGGTCGAAATGACATTGAAAATTCAAGATTTCTCCCGCTGGTCGAAATGACAAAAAAGTTTAATTTGACAAAAGATTTCTCCCGCTGGTCGAAATGACAAAAAAAAAGTTTAACTTGTGGCCTAGTTAAGTATAGACATCCTAAATGATTTATGGTGGCAAAGATGCCCTTGATGGGATTATGTTAAATAAATCATTGATTTTTTAGGTTTTAGTACCCTTTAGGGTACTTGAGCTTTTAGCCATGAAATTTATTTCATGGCTTAATTTGCAACAACTCTACTTTTTAACGACCCAAACTTCCTTAACCTTCTCATCAACAACCAATGCCGTCCAATTATTATGACAAGACCAAAGCGTCCCATTCACCACGCGACCTTGACGCAATGGCTGTCCACAATAATCAGCTAAATCATCTCTCGTGATATTATCAAGGGCTTTTAGCACCACCATTTCTACCTGCTCGCCCAAGGCTAAAACTTCGACACTGCCATGCTGGTAGATTTCTTCGTATAGATCATACAATCTAACCTCACCGTTTTTTTGCCATTGACGCAGCGTTTTATTATCATTTGTATCAGCCCCCAGTTCGACCGGTAATGGCCAAGTTTTTTGAGGATATTGGTTCGGCGGAGCTAAGGGACAATCCGTTTTTTCACAAACAAGGCTTTGATACGGAGCCGGCAAATTAGCCGCAGCTAACTTTTGCCAAATTTTATCAGCCCCCGTGCGCCCTCTCTTTTCCAAGAGCCGAGCGATATTATAATGAACACTAAGCGGGGCATTTGGCTCAAGGGCTAAATTTTCCAATTGTCGGATGACATAAGGCCACATATCTATATACGGTGATTGCGCTCCTTCTTCGTACAAAATCACGCTTCGCAAACCTTGAAGGTCCAAATCTAAAGGCGCTAATTGGCGTGCTTTTTCTATAGCCGCTCGCGCCTCATAAATTTCTCCTAGATAAAGTGTTGTAATCGCTAAATTCACATTGGCGGGCAGGTATGAGGGCTCCATATCCAATGCCAATTTAAAATATTCTTTGGCATTTTTTAAAAATCTTTTGGCTAATGTGTTCCTTTCGCCTTTGGTGGCATAAGACAAGTCCTCAAGCGGTGTCGTAACATCTAGCACCGAAGGCAGCCAATATAAATAAGCCTCTTTGCCCAATGCGATTCGCGCCCTTTGTAACTCACAAACGCCCAAATTGTTATAGACTTCACGCCCCGGAAAGTTTTTTAGAAATTCTCTCAAAAAGTACAGACTATCGTCACATCGCTTGAAGTGAGTCAGACGTACCCCAAAATGAAAATAGGGCAAAATTTCTAACAATTTTTTTAAACGCATCCGCAAGACTTCTGCTCGCTCTTCCGGGCGGGGATGAGTCTCGTCCACTCCCTGAAAAGTTTGCTGTTGCCAATAAACAAAGAAATTCTGTTGTTGATCATCCTCTGCGAGCAACTTATCTACCGGATACCCAGCCATAGCGGCATAAATGAAGCCTCGATCATCAGACGCGATCTCCTTTTCTTTACCATTCCTGCCTCGGTAACTTTTGATTAATTTATCTAACAATTGACTCTCTTTAGTCACACTTAAAAATTCCCGATGCCAAAAATCATCATTAGCAAGATGTGCCAGCTCATGCCCTAACACAAAAGCGGCGCGAGTATCTCCCTGTGTGGGATTTTTATAAATAATTTCAAGCGCTTTTTTAGACAGTACCAGATGCCCATCTGGTAAAGCAATTGCCAAGG
>LUTY01003035.1 GCA_001640045.1 Candidatus Thiomargarita nelsonii
GATTTGTACCTCTCAGAACTCAGAAAGGCACAAGTCTCTGCATCCAACAATAATGGGAAATGTATCATTGCTGCATCTCACGATGGCGTTAGCACTGGGTTTGATTGGGAATATTTTAGCCGGCTTCATGTTGGTGCGACCGCATGGTTTCTGTTCGCGGAGATGGGATACAACCCTTATTGGAACTCATTTAATTCAGACAATGGTTTGGTCCAAGTAGAAGCGATGGGCCTAAAAAGCCCTTATGCGGTGGGCGATACCGTGCAAATAGATTTAGTGGAAATAACACCACCTAGAAGTGAGCGTGTTGATTTATGGGAGGCAATTGAACTATCAACGGGTGAATTTTTATTTAAAACCCCTTCACCCCCCATGTCTTTTAGCCTAACCCAACAAGCCGTTAAAACTTCTATAGAAAACACCGAAACCACTCATCGCTTGTTATATTTTGTCGTACCAGAAGGGATAAGTGGTCATTACACGCTTTATACAGCTTACGTCCAACAAGGAGAGAATCCGGTCAAAAATAGTTCTTCTATTCGCTCTAATTTGGTTATTTTACCAATAACTTTGGAAAATCGTTAAGGAATGGTCCTGAAATAATTTCCCTGTTTGTCATTTCGACATTAGGAGAAATCTTGATAAATCTTATTGATGCTAAAGATTTCTCCTCTCGTCGAAATGACAAACAGGGAGTAAGTTATTTTGTGATCATTCCTAAATAACCTAATGACAACAACTAGCTTTGGAGAACTACTGCTCAAATATATGGATCGCGCTAATGCTCGCGTGGACAAACTGGCAGAAGCGGCTGAGGTGAGTCGCCAAACGGTAATCAGTTGGAAAAAAGATTCATTTAATCCACGAAATAGGGGCAAAGTCCTTGCTTGTGCTAAATTTCTTAAATTAACAGAAGAAGAGACGAATTTATTATTAGTTGCGGCAGGATTTGCTGAAGAATATGTCCTTAATGAATTGGCTGGTAATATGTTGCTTGATGAAACCGACTTATTTATTCAGAGTGAAATAAAAAAAAGGTTATCCAACCTTAAAACATTTTCGTAGTTTCAGCGAAGAAGGGCGTTGTCATTTTATCATGGCCGGATTTTGGACTTTGTACCGTGCCTCCGTGTTGGATTATCAGTCACCCATTGTCAATTTTGGTAAAAATATCAATCTCGGCACCTTGGAAAAAGAAGCCTGTCGGCAATTAGTCACCGAGCCGATGGCAATGCTCGACATTCGTTATGCGTCTAAGGATTTAGTCGAAAAAATCATAACAGAAACGGGGCAACTGGCGAATTTGATAGCGATTGTGTGCGATGAGATGTTGAAAAATTTGGCCAATGATCAACGAGTGTTAAATGCTGAAGATGTGACACGCGCTTTACACAGTTGGGAAGTCCGAACCGCTTTGGCAACTTGGATGCAGTTAAGTGATGATGAGCAAATTAATCGCTTGAATCGTATTATTGTTTATGCAACCGTCAAACGGGGCAAATTTCGTTTATCTGACGTGATAAATGTGCTTAAAAAACAGGGTTGTGTTTACACAAATGAACAATTATCTCAATCTCTTAATTTCCTTGAATTGGCGTTTATCATTCGGCGCGAAGAGGAATATTACAGCTATTGTGTACCGTTGTTCAGAAAACGGTTGATGAAAGAAGAACTAGAGATTTTATTGGAACAAGAAAGTTCTCTCCAAAAAAACCTGAGTACAACCAGAAATAAACGAATAAAACCATCATTATCAAATATTTATTCTTTTTTTTCTGGTTGTACTCATTGATAGCACACTAAACACGTTTTTGTCGCAGTGGTGAGTACTGGTTGACAACGAATAAAAAAAATAGTCGAATAT
>LUTY01003036.1 GCA_001640045.1 Candidatus Thiomargarita nelsonii
ATACGGTGATTTTTTTCGACAAGCTCACCCGAGTGAACACTCACATCGTCCAAGTGATAATATTGTGTCGTCCTAGTATCTAAAGTGCCAATACGATCTTGACCATCATAAACATAGCGTTCGCTAACACCATCTTCGTTTCGGCTCCAGCGTCGATCTAGTGGACCATAAGTATAACTGATCGTTTTGTCCGCTACCACAGCCACAGCATCTGGATAATGTTGAACTTGAACAAGTTGATTGCGACCATTCCATGTGTAAACCGTTCTAGCACCACTAACTTTATCCTGTTTTTGGGTTAGGTTGCCACGGACATCGTAGGTATAAGTATAGCTGTTATCTTCGGTGAGCCGATTGGCAGCATCATAAACACCTCCATTTTCCTGCCGATTGCCGACAGAATCATAGACATAAGCGTAATTGTCCGAGCCATGAACAGCATTGGTAAGCCTGCTGGCTACATCATATTGGTAATCCCAATCTGCATCTTCGCCGCTCCAACTGGTAATTCTGCCAGCAGCGTCATAGCTGTAGCCGTATTGTGCATTGATACCACCACTGTGATCGATCTGAGTAAGTTGTCCAGCAGTATCATAACCGTAATTGACACCAGCACCATTGGGCAGGTTCAATTGTGTGCGCCTGCCTAATGAGTCATGATTAAAATCATAAGTGCCAGTAGCAGCACTAATCTGGCTAATCACTCCCCGTATATCTCTAGTATAGTCTGTTGTGCTACCTAATGCGCTAAAGCGGATGCGTTCACTTTCCTGGTTGTAGCTATGGCTAATAGTTTTACCATTAACCGTTTCTGAAACGAGTCGCCCCGCATCATCATAACTTTGAGTGACAATGCCAGTAGCGTTACTAGTCTGAACAAGATCGCCCCGTGCATCATAGCTATAACTTATGCTATCACCATCAGCATCTTCTTGGATTAACTGTCCCGCAGCATCGTATTGATAGGTCACTTCGGTAGCATCGGGACGCACGATCCTATCGATCAAATCATCAGCTCGATAATGAGACTGTGTTTGACGTCCATCTGGGGCTGTTTCTTCCCCTAAGCGACCGTAGCTATCATAACTATAGCTCGTGGTCTGAGCTTTCGGATCTGTAATGCTCAGCGTGCGTCCAGCCGCATCATAAGTATAAGTAACCGTGTTGCCAAGCGCGTCGGTACTCGTGATGAGTCTATCAAGATCATCATAAGTATTTTGAGTTTTCTCGCCAGCAGCGTTCTGGATTTCGATCAGACGGCCAGCACTGTCATAACTATAACTGGTGATCCTACCCAATGGATCAGTAACAGCTTCTAGCAAACCAATAGCAGTATAGCTGAGTGTACTCCGATTACCTTGTGCATCAATAGTAGCAGTCAAGTTGCCACTACTATCCCATTCCATCTGGGTTATGTGCCCTGCTGAATCAGTGATCTTGATGGGATTGAGTTTGCCATCATATTCCAATTGCGTGATGCGCCCACTAGGACTGGTTAGACTAATAGGACGAGGATTGTTTCCCCTGTAATCCTTTGTACTGGTATCGCCGAGTGGGTTAGTATTGGTCAATTGGCGGCCAAGATCATCGTAGCTACTCAGCCAAACCTTAGCTAGCTCATCACTCAATTGAGTCAGATTGCCGTTGCTATCATAGCTTGATGAAATGCTAAAACCCAAGGGATCGGTTTCTTGAGTGATCAAACCCTCATCATTGTAAACATAGCGCCAAGAACTGCCAGTCGAATCTGTCTTGGTTACGATCTTAGAGGAAGTATTATAGTTATAGCTATAGCGGTTCTCGCCTTCCGTATAGCTTTGCACTCTTTCGCCATTGTAAACTACATCTGTCACTACCACGCCAC
>LUTY01003037.1 GCA_001640045.1 Candidatus Thiomargarita nelsonii
CTTGTACTAGATACACCGGAGAATAACTATGTTGAAAGTACATACTGCTAAAACAGCAGCCTTTTTTATCGCAGCGTCGGCACTCATGCCATCCGCGTCGATTGCCATTGAGGATTGTGGCACTTCTGTCACCGAATGTCGGATGAAACAGCAAATCAAAGACTTGCAGCGGCAAGTTGACGAACTAAAAGCGAAAACGGATGCCTTTAGTGTTTCAAGCGGTGGCAACGTTGGCATTGGCACGATGTCGCCTCAGGCGACGTTAGATATTTATGAGCCAGATTACGGCAAAACTGGATTTCAAGTGTATTCGGATAATGCGCATTTCAGTTGGACTAATCATGCGCTCTCACTCAACTCAAAAAAGGGATGGGGAAGGGTTCCTTATATTGAATGGGTGAAGAATGATGGAACTAGACAAGCTTATATGGGCTGGCAACCTGGTTATTTTAATCTGATGCTTGAGAATGGACATCATTTCTCTATTAACGGTGGCAACGTCGGCATCGGCACGAATAGCCCCCAATACAAACTAGACGTAAGCGGCACCATTCGAGGAAAAAACCTCACCCCCTCCGATCAGCGCTACAAGCAAAACATCCACCCACTTGACAACGCCATCACCAAACGGCAAGGGCTACGCGGTGTCAGCTTTGAGTGGAAAAAAAGCCAAGATCAAGAGGCGGGAACCCAAATTGGCCTAATTGCTCAGGATGTGGAAAGCGTACTGCCAGAATTGGTTTCAACTGACGGCGACGGCTACAAATCCATTGCCTACGGACAACTCTCCGCCGTACTGATTGAAGCCGTCAAAGAGCAGCAACAGATCATTGAGCAAAAATCGGCCACCATTGCCGAGCTGCAAGAAAATCATGCGGTTCAGGCGGAGAGAATGGCCGATCTACAATTGAGCTTGCAAGAACAGCAAAAAGAAAATGCCGCTCTGCAAGAAAATCAAGCCGCTCAGGCGGAGAAAATGGCCTCACTTGAAGCCATGATGCAAGAAATGGCTCGACAAGTGGCTGCCCTGAAGAGGGAGACTGTAGCGCAGCCAGTCGTCCAGACGCATCTAAGCGTGTCTCCGTAGTTTGGAGCTGTCATTTTGGAATCCAAGATTTATCTTGGCGGGCGCACTCCCAAGATAAATCTTGGACTCCAAAATACTTAGCAAAACGATGCAAAAAAAATGGTCAAACTATATACTCTCAACACAATGGCACATCTCCCCTCAGAGATTACCACGATTATTGTGCAATTTGTGAAGAATACCAAACAGATTTTGCAACAACATATTATTGCAGAATATTTATTTGGTTCATACGCAACCAATACCTATACGCCTCTTTCTGATATTGACATTTTAATCATCGTTGATACGTTCACGCCTGACATACGACGCAAGATGAGTGGATTAGCTTCAGACTATGCACTTGAATATGATATCTATATTTCTCCTATCCTCAAGACTCAAGACGTTTGGGAGAAAAATAAAGCGCATGAGACACTCTTCTATCAAGAAGTTACTCAGTATGGGATACCATTATGATTGATGAGCAGACACAAAGTTTATCGGAATATCGCTTTAATAAAGCGAAAACCTTATTAACTCAGGCAGAATTATTGTTGATAAATCACTGAAAAATAATTCAAAAATTGAATGGAATAATAAATTCAATAAGGAATGGTCACGAAATAACTTCCCGTTTTTACAATCACAAAAGTCAAAACAAGACCTGCCAGGTTAAAACCAAACCTGGCAGGTCGAAAGCACAACCAGAGCTGGCGAAAGATTTTGACCTGGCAGGTTTTGTTTTCAACCTGCCAGGTCTTGTTTTGACTTTTATTTGAGGAAATTATTTCGTGA
>LUTY01003038.1 GCA_001640045.1 Candidatus Thiomargarita nelsonii
TGCTCACCGCTTGGAATTGATATAAAGCGACAATGGCTCTACCGTTTTTATAAACGCCTATTGGTATAGATTTAATCGTATCGCCATTTTCATCAAAATAGAGTGAACCTGTCACGCCTTCAACGGCATCCTCTAGCCGAGATAATTGCCATAAATTATTTTTGACTTGTTGACGTTGGTTTTTTAGCTTAGTCAGCGGTGGTAGCCTTTTAATAGCATCAAGGGCAAGCATTGCAGCATCATAATACAAAGCCGAAGTTGTCATGGGCTCTTCTTGGTACTTTTTTAAAAAGGCATGTCTGAAATATTGAGCACGCTCATTAGCAATATCAAATAAGAAGGGTGAAGTGATATAAGTACCATCGCTATAATAGCCGGGTTGACTACGCTCTTGCGGAGAAAATTTCAGTTGTTGTACAAAATTACTGCTGGAAAGTGCATCAGCCCCAATGAATTGAATACGCCTATCAATGCCTTGCCGCCGCGAAGAAACAATTGCTTCAACCGCTTCGGCTGAATGGGTTGCTAAAAAAACAATACCCTGCTTAGTGGGTGAAGCTTGCTGAGTAGCAATCATCTCTTCAAGGCTTTTTTTAAAGCGCGTTTCACTGTCAAAATGCCAACGATGTTTAATTCTGAGTCCAATCAGTTCCGCCGTTTGCACAAAAGCTTCTGCAAGTGTGGATCCGTAAACCTCTTCATCAAAGAGAATATCAACTTCATTATACTTAAGCACTTTACGCACATAATGCGCCAATAGCGTCGCTTGGTCGCTGTTATTAAAAATAGTGCGAAAATACCAATCGTTTCCCTTGGTGAGTTTATCAGCAGTCGCGGTGCCAGAGATGGCGGGAATGCCATATTTTTGATAAATCTGAATTTCCCAAGGGTGCAGGGAAATTCAGACTACTTTCCCTTCCCCTGTATATGGTGGAAGAATTACCTAGAATGGTGAAGAAAACTGGGTAGTTAGGATTTTTTTATACCTGACAGGTTTTTAAAACCTGTCAGGTCTGTCGTTTCCCTCACAACTTAGCAAACACAAAATCCTTAAATCCCCCCGGTGCATGTAATACCGGAACTTGGCTACCCTTGCCTTAATCCAAAAGTTCTAAATCATATTCACTACAGCATTGTTTCACTTCATCACTCGCTCCCGGTGAGATAAAAATGCCATGCACCGGTTTCTCTGGATTTTGCAATTGTACCAATTTAACTTTCCTAGCAAATATAGCAACGTCTGTCTCCACCGCACTGGCTTTCACTTCAAAAACGGTGAGTTTGCCATTTTCGGCGATGAGATCAATTTCGATAGACTTACCTTTTCTTAAGTAAATCAAGCCATCAGTATCCACAAATTGTTGGCGTAATTGGATGGTTTCGGGCAAAATGTCGCGCTCCTTTAAGCCATAGCTCAAGCCTAGAGCAAATAACTGCTCCAGTGCCTGCCCCTTTTCATCCCCCACATTACCGGTTGTTATTTTTAACCACGCTTCAAACTTGGTTATTCTTTTGTCCATCCTATCCACAGTGGATTCCACTTTGATCATGCGACGCTTTTCTCGTTCCCACGCTCTGCGTGGGAATGCCTGCCTCGACGCTCTGCGTCGTGTGGATGGGAATGGTATGGAAACTTCAGCTCTCCTGCACTAGATACATTATTTATTTATATATAAATGATCGCCCCAATACCAAAAAAAAGAACAAGTGGATAAAATATCCTGCCAAACTGATTGATGTGTTTGAGTCGAAGTTGATTCTCTTCACTTTATTCTTCTTCTTTGAGGTGATAAACAATAGCTACCACAATAATAAATACCGCCATTGAGTATATCAAATAGAAAAAATACTCTATCAAAATAAT
>LUTY01003039.1 GCA_001640045.1 Candidatus Thiomargarita nelsonii
GCTTTTCTTTATTTGCTCAAAAACCGCTACCCGCTCAATTACCAAAATATTATTGAGGCGGTGCGCCTAGTCGCTCCCTTTTTTGACGATTTCCGGCTTCAACCGTCGCGCCTGAATCCCGAAAAAATTAAATTGGAATGGCAACATGTTGGTTCAGATCGTTATTTCAATGCACATAGCTTTTCCGATGGGACATTACGGTTTATCTGTTTAGCCACTTTGCTGCTACAGCCGGAACTCCCAGCAATCATCTTGCTAGATGAACCCGAATTGGGACTACATCCGTATGCCATTAGTATGCTTGCATCGATTATGCAAAGTGCGGCGACAACCACTCAAATCATTGGCGTGACTCAATCAGTTACACTTGTCAATCAATTTCAATTAGAAGATATCATCGTCATTGAAAGAGAAGATGAACAATCACGATTCAAAAGGCTAAATAGTGAGGAGATAATCCATTGGCTTGATGACTATGGCTTAGGTGATCTTTGGGAAAAAAATGTGCTCGGTGGGAGGCCTTGAAATCGGCTAAAACAATTAATTCCATCCTACCGTAAAGTATTTCATGGCGTGACAATTACATCAAAGAAAAAATTCGTGAAGAATGTCCACATTTTGATAAATGGGTCACTCAACTCGAATTATTGGGAAAACAAAGCAGCGTATAAGGCTTGTTGTCAAAAATTCGTAGCCACAAAAAAAGCCCCTTGGCTGTGTGCCAAGGGACTTGTCTGATCAAGAGAATAATTCTTTGAGGACCGGCAGTACGGTTACTGCAATAACTAATGCTAAGCCCCATTTGATGAAGATTTCTCCCGCTGGTCGAAATGACAGACAAGTTTACGGCGTTCTCGAAACATTTTATGATGATAACGATTTGAGCTACTTTTGCTCAAACCATGAACTGGTTGGGCACTACCGAATGACAGGGAATCGGTATAAAAGGAGTCCAAGATTTATCTTGGATGTCGGCTCGTCCAAGATAAATCTTGGACTCCTAATACTAGACTATTTCAACGTTCCGCGAATAGTTTGCTAACTTGAAAGTTTAATGAAACAGTATCTGTTTGCCTTGCCCTTGAGAGAATTTTTCAAGGTTGCGATCCTGTGGGGGAGTCCTTTGTACAATCGCCAAAGCTTTTTCAAATAAGCGTTTAGCTTTTTCTTGGTAGAACACTCCCAACTGATTGAGAGAAGTGGCTACCGTCGGATGTTCGGCCCCTAATATTTTCTCTCGAAGTGCTAAAGCTTTTTCAAGCAAGGGTTGAGCTTTATCGTATTCGCCTTGTTTTTGATAGAGCATACCTAAGTTATTAAGAGAAGTTGCCACATCGGGATGCGTCGCATCCAAAGTGTTCTCACGAATAGCCAAGGCTTTTTCAAACAAGGGTTGGGCTTTGTTATATTTTCCTTGGGCTTGATAGACTAACCCTAAGTTATTTATTGCATGAGGAATTGTCCAATGGTCCTCCTCCAATCTCTCCTCACGAATCGCTAAGGCTTTTTTAAACAAAGGTTGGGCTTTTTTATACTCGCCGTTCTCATAATAAATATCAGCTAAGTAATCCAACAAGCCTAATAATTTTTCGGTCTCCTCTATAAGAGGCTCAGCGGACAAACCCAATTCAATCATTTGTTCTGCTTCTTGATAAGCGTTCACAAGACATTAGTACAACTAATTATGAAATAAACGAATTTAATTTAGGAGTCATTTTCGAGGCACAATGGGGCAACCACAAGGGATTGCCCCTACTGGCGGTTTTTAATTCGTTTATTTCTCAATTAGTTGTACTAAATCTAAAATCAATAATATTTTGGTAATTGAGCGGGTAGCGGTTTTTGAGCAAATAAAGAAAAGC
>LUTY01003040.1 GCA_001640045.1 Candidatus Thiomargarita nelsonii
CTAAGACACAGCCTTGGGTGCCAAAAGTGAGTTCCACAGCGCCCAGTATCATAGAAATATAACTCGCACCGGAGGACACCATTTTATCGTAAATCAGGTGATCCGCCAGAAAAGATAACTTATCTCTATGGAAATAGGTTTCAAATACGGTTTCCTTGAGCAAGGGCAAGGGTATCTTTTTGTCAAGCAAGGGATGCAGCTTCGTTTCGGCAGGCACAGTCATTTCCCGACGTGCGGTTGGTCTCTCAAGCCAATAACGCTGACGCTGAAAGGGATAAGTCGGCAAAGCCACCCGACGACGCTGATAATCCCGATCAAACCCTGTCCAGTCTATCGTTGCACCACGCACATATAATTCCCCTAAACTTTGCAGGAATTGTTGCCAATCATCCACTCCTTGCCGCAAACTGGGTAGCCAAACGCCCATGTCTTCTGGCAGACATTGATGACCCATACCTAATAACGCCGGTTTCGGTCCGATTTCTACAAATACGTCACAGCCTTGTTTTGAGAGGGTTTCCATGCTCGCGGCAAATTTGACTGGGTGAGTGACATGACGACACCAGTATGCAGATGTCGTTATTTCTGCCGTAGCAAGCTCGCCAGTAAGATTAGAAATTAAGTTGATTTGTGGCGATGATAAGGTGACTTCCCCGACAATATGGGAAAAAGCTGGCAACATTGGTTCGATAAGGGGCGAATGAAAGGCATGAGAAACCGATAAGGGTTTGGTTTTAATGCCTTGAGATTCTAAAGTCGCTTTAATAGTGGCTATGGCTTCATGTTGACCAGAAATCACAATACTTTCAGGGCCATTAATGGCGGCAATTGAAACTTGTTGGATATAGGGTTGAATAACGGTGGCGACTTGTGCTTCACTGGCAAACACCGTTACCATTTCACCATCACGCGGCAAGGCTTGCATCAAACGGGCACGCTCCGCAATCAATTTTAGCCCATCTTCTAAGCTAAAAACTCCCGCCACACAGGCAGCAACATATTCCCCAACGCTATGCCCCATCACATAAGTGGGTTTTATGCCCCAAGATTGCCATAATTCAGCTAAGGCATATTCCAAGGCAAAGAGGGCGGGTTGGGTGTAAGCCGTTTCATCCAATTTATTGTCAGGCGATGAATAAAGCACATTAAGTAGTGGCTGTTCTAAATAATCGCGTAAAATCTCATCACAACGATCAAGCGTTTGACGGAAAGTGGGCTGCGTTTCATAGAGTTGCCGCCCCATGCCCACATATTGCGCTCCTTGCCCGGTAAATAAAAAAGCAATATTGAGACGATTCTCATTGCTCTGTCCGCTTTGTACTCTAATATCCGACAGATTTTGACGCAATTGTTGAATAGAATCAGCAACAACAGCAAGTCGATGCTCAAAATGGACTCGCCCGGTATTGGCTGTAAAACATAAGTCTGCTAATGACGTTTTTGGGTGATTTAATAAAAATTGTTTGTAACGTTGTACTAACTCATGCAGTGCGGTTTTGCTTTTGGCAGAAAGCGTCAGCAGATGCTTGGGACGTTCAATCTCGTTGTTTATGTGAGCGATTGCCGGTGCTTCTTCCAAAATCAGATGGGCATTGGTTCCTCCGATGCCTAAAGAATTAACCCCTGCACGGTATGGTGTTCCGTTATTTTGGAAATCCCTCAGTTGAGTATTAACGTAAAAAGGACTATTGGCAAAATCAATCTGAGGATTGTGATTTTCAAAGTGCAAACTCGGCGGGATTTGCTTGTGATACAGTGCCAGCACAGTTTTCATCAAACCAACCACCCCAGAGGCAATCTGGAGATCAATGCCATTAAGCTAAGGAAAATGTGTTATACTTAGCGGCTTTCAAACCTTCGGA
>LUTY01003041.1 GCA_001640045.1 Candidatus Thiomargarita nelsonii
GCTTGTATAGCTTCAGAAAATTGGCAATTCAACAAACTTTGTTCAGGGACATTGAATCGCACTAATTCTTCTTGTGGAATATAAAGCCGTCCTTTCTTGGAATAGCAAACTGCCATACAATTCCCGTTCTGGCGCAATAGCCACTTTCCCCCCCGGAGTGCAAGGCGTACCTTGCACCGAATGACTACCAAATCGACAACGCGCCCGAAAATGATCCACTTTAAAACCCGTCTGGGCACAACGCAGTGCCACGTCTACTCTCTCCCCACTTTGAACAAGGGCCGCTATTTGCAAAGTTTCTGCCTCCTCAACCACCACCGGGCGAGAAAATTCAACTTCCTCAAAAACGGGTACCTCCTCTACACCAAGCACCGTAGACGCAACTTGCGCCATCGCCTCCAAACCCATCACCGCCGGAAAGAGCCTTTGTCCCTCATAAACATGATCATTGAGATAAGGATCAGAAGTCAGAGAAATTTCCGCCTCTACCACTAACTCAATACCAGGATAATAAACGCGGGGGTGTTCCAGAAACCGGAGAAAGGGCATATCCGGGCGTTCCAGACGCAGGGTGGGCACATCCGGCATCCGTCCCGTCACCACCACCGTTGCTGTCGGCCAATCGCTCACAGCTTGACGCAATATCGCCACACCGACATCAGGCGGAATAGGTGTAATACCTTGCTCAGCGAGAATTTCATCACTGCCCAAGCGTCTACCCATCCCGACACCTGACCAGACTGTCCATTCCAGCGTCAAACAGCGGCAATTCGGATGTTCTTTGTGGAAAGCTGCCGTCATTGAAGCCAGCCATTCATTCGCCACCGCATAATCAGCCTCGCCCGGCATACCAGTCGTGGCAATAATGGAGCCGAAACTGATCAATAAGCGTAACTGTTTGGGATCAATAGCAGCCAGCAGATGACTTAGTCCGTCCACTTTGGGGGCTAAAGTACGCTGGAAAGCCGTTTCATCAAGATCGCGCAGAGTCGTGGGTTGATTAGCACCCGCCCCGTGCAGTATGGCAGTGACTGTCCCTACCTCAGCCACCGTTGCTTTGACGGCTTCAGCATCTGTGACATCTGTTTGAAAATACTTGAAATTGATGCCCATGCTTTGGAAACGTGCCAAATTCTCAGAAAGTTCAGCATCTTTTTCTGGGCGAGCCCTGCCCAGTAAAACTAAACGCACGCCACTGTCACGCGCTAAAGCGGCAGCGCATTCTGCCGTAATACCTTTGCCACCGCCAGTCACTAGCAGCACATCATCCGCTGTTAGGACATGCGGTGCCGCTTTGTACTCTTTTAGGGGTTTTAGTACTCGTTCGCGGCGAACCGGATCATAGCATATTTCGTGATAAGCCTTAGCAATTTGCACTTCAGCTAAAATACGTTCAACGGCATTCTCATCGAACGGTAGCGTGATCACACACGTCGTGATGTCCGGCTGTTCGCGGTGCAGAGTACGGGCAAAAGCCGCAGCACTCATGCCGTGCTGTACCAGGACAAAATAGCAATGCTCGCTTGTATTATCCAGCACCGTCTTTGCTGCCTCAAGCATGACATTGACATCAACAGGCAGACACAAGACAACACCGCCACCACCCCATGCGTTTAAGGCTTGCTCAAGCCCTGCTGGGGGAGTGCCAAATATATGCCAGCCACCGTGACCTTTTGGTGCCAGCGGTTTTCCGCGTAAGGGACGCTCAACTTGTTCTACCATAAAGGGGCGTACCCAGGCATCTATACCGGCGGGTAATGCAGGCGTGGCAAGATCAGAAAAAGCCTTTTCATATTCCCCTAGCTATGGGCTTATTAGATAAACAGGGGCAGGATATGCCTTTGCAATTGCAAGGTGAATCG
>LUTY01003042.1 GCA_001640045.1 Candidatus Thiomargarita nelsonii
TCAATCGCATCGAACAACAAGAAAGCTTAGGTTTTGTCTCCCGCGCCCCCCGCTGGGCGATTGCCCATAAATTCCCAGCCCAAGAAGCCCTAACCCAACTTTTAGATATCGATGTACAAGTCGGGCGCACTGGCGCATTGACACCGGTTGCCCGTCTTGCCCCCGTCAACGTTGGCGGAGTCACCGTCACCAATGCCACACTACATAATCAAGATGAAATTAAGCGCAAAGATATCCGTGTGGGGGACACCGTCATAGTGCGCCGTGCCGGCGATGTCATACCAGAGGTGGTGCGCGTCGTCCCAGAAAAACGGCCAGAAAATACCCAAGCATATCTTTTACCCGACAAATGTCCCGATTGTGGCTCAGATGTCACTCGCGTCAAAGACGAAGCGGTGATACGTTGTACCGGAGGCTTATTTTGCCCAGCGCAACGCAAACAAGCTTTACAACATTTTGCCTCACGCCGTGCAATGGATATTGACGGATTAGGAGAAAAACTGGTTGAGCAACTGATAGACAATGAATTAGTCAAAAACATTGCCGACATTTATAGCATAAGCCATGAACAATGGGCGGGCTTAGAACGCATGGGCAAAAAATCTGCCGAAAATATGATAAAGGCACTAGAAAAGAGCAAATCTACCACCTTAGCCCTCGTTCCCACGCTCTGCGTGGGAATGCCTGTTTGCACCGCTCTGCGGTGCGGGACGCAGAGCGTCCCTGAATGCATTCCTTTGCCTCGCGTGGGAACGAGAGGCTGAGTAGTTACTTTATAATAAAGGATAAAAAATAAAAAATATTAATAATCAATTGGTTTTGACTTATCCTTTCTTATAAAAAATCCGTGTAATTTTTGTACGTATTAAAAAAACATTCCACACGATCATGAAAATACCCCAAGAAATTCAACAACAAGCAACCCAATTACGCGACAGCCTCAACAAACACAACTATTATTATTATGTGTTAGATGATCCCCGCATACCCGACAGCGAATATGACCACTTAATGCGAGAATTGCAGGCACTTGAGGCACAATACCCCCAACTCATCACCCCAGATTCGCCCACCCAACGTGTGGGCGCAGCACCATTAAGTGCATTTGCCGAAGTTATCCACAGCATACCCATGTTATCCCTAAGCAATGCCTTTGAAAATAAAGAAGTCCACGACTTTGACAAACGAGTGCGAGAAGGTTTAGGCGTACACAAAATTGAATATGTCGCAGAGCCTAAACTGGATGGACTTGCCGTCAGCTTACGTTATGAAAACGGCATACTTATCAAAGGCGCGACACGGGGAGATGGCAATCGCGGCGAAGATGTGACACTCAACGTCAAAACCATCAAAGTCATTCCTCTCCGTTTACAAGGTGACGATTATCCGCCTATCTTAGAAGTGCGTGGTGAAGTGTTTATGCCAAAAGCCGACTTTGAAAAATACAATCAACAACAAATCGCTAAAGGTGAAAAAACCCTGGCGAATCCACGTAATGCCGCAGCGGGCAGTTTGCGTCAATTAAAATCTCGTGTCACTGCTAGCCGTCCATTGACATTTTTCACTTATGGTATTGGCGTGGTTGAAGGAGCGGAATTACCTAACCGCCACAGCGATATTTTGCAGCGTTTACAACAATGGGGCTTTCCCATTTCTGACCATACACAAATCGTCAACGGAGTCCAAGGCTGCTTAGACTACTACCAAAATATACTGGCACAACGCGATGCCCTGCCCTTTGACATTGACGGCGTAGTCTATAAAGTCAATCGCATCGAACAACAAGAAAGCTTAGGTTTTGTCTCCCGCGCCCCCCGCTGGGCGATTGCCCATAAATTCCCAGCCCAAGAAGCCCTAACC
>LUTY01003053.1 GCA_001640045.1 Candidatus Thiomargarita nelsonii
TCGGGATTGGCATCAATGCGTAACGGCAAGGTATTGATAAACAAGCCAATCATTTTTTCAATGCCGGACAATGGTGCCTGACGGCCAGAAACAGTGACACCAAAACAAACGTCTTGATCACGGCTATAGCGGCTGAGCAACAAAGCCCACGCGCCTTGGACGAGAGTATTCAGAGTCACGCGCTGTGCTTGACAGAAGCGTTGTAACTGTTGACTACTTCCCACATCCAAACAATAGCTCGTTTCACGGTAATCAGGATTCTCGGTTTTATGGTTGACTATTGGGAGCTGCGTTTCCGCCATAAAACCCGCTAAACGTTGTTGCCAGTATTGCTTAGCCGCTGCGGTGTCCTGTTGTTGCAACCAAGCAATGTAATCACGATACGGACGGGGCACCGGCAGTTGCGGGGTGAGCCCTTGCTTAAAGGCCAAATAGCTATCACGGACTTCGCTAAAAGTGATTGGCAAGCACCAACCATCCATGAGAATGTGATGAAAATGCTGAATAAACGCATAACGCTGTTCATCCAAACGTATCAAATCAAAGCGCATTAGTGGTGCTTGGCTCAGATCAAAGCCTTTACTTCTTTCCTTAAGTAACAAAGCACTGAGTTGTAAGTCTTGAGTTTCTGATGACATCCCTCGCCAATCCTGTTCGCGCCAAAGCAAGGGAACCTCGGTTTGCACCACTTGCAAAACAGGCTCCGTCAAAAAAGCACTGCGTAGAATCGGATGAAGTTTCAGTTGATGTTGCCAAGCCGCTTTAAAAGCTGTGGGTTCGAGGTTGCTCAGTGTCAATTGCATTTGCTCAAAATAAACCCCACTTGAAGCTTCGTATAAGGCATGAAACAGCATCCCTTGTTGCATGGGACTCAGTGGATACAGGTCTTGTAAACCAGAATATTGGCTGTAAAGCACATCCAATGTCGATTGTGCCACAGCTGCCAACGGAAAATCGGACGGTGTAACACCTTGTCGGCCATTTTGACAATGACTAATCAGGTGTTGCAGATGGATTTTGTAGCTATCAGCTAAATTTTTAATCGTCGCCGCGAACCAGCAATCACCACTGTAACTCCAATTCAAACGAAGTTGACCATCCTTTAAGGCTAATATCGCTACTGGTTGTTTCTTCTGCAAAACGGAATAAATCGGCTTCTATCCCTTGGTCAAACTGGCCGAGGTAGTTGAACAGAATCTCGCCTTTGGGCAGGACTTTTCCGCCAACTTGGGTCAGTAAACCATAGCCAATACCTTCATTAGGTATGGCACGTAGTTGTTCTTTAACCGCTTTGAGGGCGGCCCCTAAGTCTTCAAAAGAGCTTGACGGCAATGTTAAAGCAATGGGATGAATCGTGGTAAACCAGCCCACGGTGCGTGATAAGTCAATGTCATCAAATAAAGCGGCCCGACCATGCCCTTCCAAATCAATCAGGCAACGAGATTCTCCGGTCCACTCGTTCAGGGCTAAGGCCAAGGCGGCCAGTAAGACATCATTAATACGGGTATTATACGCCATCGGCACCTCGCGAAGCAGGGCCTCTGTTTCCTTGCGGTTCAGTGTTATCGTGTAATCTTGGTGATGCTCCAGACTGTTCTCCCCGGACGGATTATCGACGGGTAGAGAGAAGGTAGGCAAAGCTTGCCAATCCGCCAGTTCCGAAGACAAAACTTCACTGGCCGCATAACGCTTCAAGCGTTCTGCCCAGGCTTTGAAGCTACTCGTTTTGGCGGGTAATTGTATGGGTTGTCCGGCCACCGCTTTTCGGTAAGCATTGTGCAAGTCTTCCTGCAAAATTCGCCAAGAGACCCCGTCTACCACTAAGTGATGAATACACCAAAATAGACGGGCAGAATCTTTCCACTTGAATAAAACCAGATGAGTGAGCGGACCGTCAGACAGATTGAAGCGAGTTTGGTAACTTTGCGTTAGTCTTTGTAATTCCGCTACCGGATTTTCACATTGGCTAAGGTCTTCAATAGATAAGGGAACCGTATCGGAAGGTATCGTAAAAGACTGTTGCCAGTCTCCATTAACATGATGATAACGTAAACGTAAGGCATCATGGTGTGAAAGTACGGCAGCCAATGCCTGGCGCAAAGCGTCTACATCTAAATCAACCGGAACACGCAACAATATAGATTGATTGAAATGCCAGTATTCGGGTAAATCCTGTGCAAAAAACCAATGCTGAATTGGTGTCAGCGGTACTTCTCCAGTTACCAATCCTTGTTCTGCATTAACAAAAACGCCAAAATCGACCGCCGTAGCTAATTCGGCAATTGTCTGATGCTCAAACAAGTCACGCGGCGTAAAATGTAAGCCAGCCTGACGGGCATGGGCGACAATCTGGATGCTGAGAATGGAATCGCCACCCAACTCAAAGAAGTTGTCATGAATGCTAATATTATTCTGCTTTAATAGCTGACCCCAGATTTGGGCTAATTGTTGTTCGATGTCGTTGCGTGGGGCTTCATAAGCCTCATTAAACTCAGGGGCTGGCAAGGCTTGACGATCAATTTTGCCGTTAGGAGTCAAGGGCAGTTTATCCAACACCGTGAAATGACTGGGAATCATATAGTCAGGCAAATACTGCGACAGATAATCCCTGAACATTCTAGCATCCAGCTTAGGTAGCACAGGGACTATATCATCATAAGCAAACAGTTTCTGGTAAAAAGGATGATCGCGGTAATGTGGTTTAAAATGGTAGCTATGATAATGAATGGGCAAAGCCGGTTGTCCTTCACGATATAGCGTCCCTTCAAGCAGGTAGTCAGGATTAAAATGATTGTCACACAACTGGCGAGTAATGGTGGCAACCAGTTTGTCGCCGGGTTTCACGGTTTTCCCGTCGGTGAACAGTGGCAGATAGACGGGTAGCCAGCTATGTTGCTCGGTGAGAATATCTACAATGTGGTCTGTATCAGTATGCAGAGTTAGCCAGACCAACAGACCAGTGAACACGCTGTTTTGGTTGAATTGCAGGCATATTTCGTGGTGGGCTTCCAAATTGATGGGGTATCTGTAATCCAGGTCTTCAAATACATCGCTGTTGGAAATTAACTGCGTTAATGGCAGGTTTTTGACACATAAACGCAAATCAAAGAAATAACCTACCTGTTCAAAAATCTTCTGAGTATAGTGTGCGGCAATATCGACAAATCCATAGTCAAACAAATGCTCCGTTAGGGAAACAGCCGCAATTTTGGTAACGCTACGTTGCGGAATCATGTTACAGCCATCTTTCAGGAAACGGCGGGCATTGTTGATGATGACAGCCGCACCTTCGGAACCGCCAATACTGCCAACGATTTCCGAAATGCAGTAGTCAACCGACTCAGGGAGTGTTACCAATGTCGCATCACCATGAATCAGAATAATTTTATCGCTTATACCTAGCTGTATTACGGTATCTTGTGCCTTTCGGTAACTCTCTTCCAATAATTCGATGGCATAAATTTTTTTTGCACCAGCTTGTAAGGCCAAACGGGACAAGATAGCTTCAGGTCCGGGACCGATTTCTACCACAGTTTTACCAGGTAATAGCTGCTGAAATGCTGCTAGATATTGCTGGTTACGCGATTCATGAGTCGCCATGGAACGATAAACGATGTCATCGTAGACATAGAATTCAGCAATGGAAGGCCAAAGTTCTACGCGATTTCCTTGAGTTATATAGGCATTAAGACAGTTTTTCTCTTGATTGTGAACCACTACGGCCTCACTGACTCTAGAGTGCTTTTTCAGCACCGCTTCAATTTCACCTAATTCTATGCGGAAACCCCGTAGTTTGATTTGGTGGTCGAGACGTCCTAGATATTCTAGGTTGCCATCAGGAAGCCACCGAGCTAAGTCGCCGGTTTTGTAGAGGCGCTCAGTTTTGCCGAGGAGTTCGACTTGGATGTGAGTTCGGGGCGGTTGAGGTAGCCGCGTGCTAAACCTCGACCGGCAATGCAGAGTTCGCCGGGAATGCCGGGGGGCAGGGGTTGGTGTTGTGCATCCAGTATGTAGATGCGGGTGTTGGCGATGGGTTGGCCGATGGGTGGGGTGCCCATCTCTGAAAAGCAGAGTGCCATACTGGCACAAACGGTACTTTCAGTGGGACCATAAGCATTGATAAAACGAACTTTGTTGGCCCATTGTTTGACCCATTCGGCTGGACAAACTTCCCCCGCCACCACAAGCGTTTGAAGTAAAGAAAGTGCTTGGTCCGATAAGTTGCTTAAGAAAGAGGGCGGTAAAGTGATCTGGCTAATTTGTTGCTGAACCATCAGTGTCGTCAAATACTTAGGTTCCAACAATCTCGCTTTAGGCACCAGATATAAGGTAGCACCCGTCAATAAAGTTGTGGTTA
>LUTY01003044.1 GCA_001640045.1 Candidatus Thiomargarita nelsonii
GCGCCTTCTCTGCTCGTCTTAGCACCTCTTCTTTTATTATAAAAGGCGGCTTTGGTATGATGTATGCTGGCTGAACTAGACTATCGTGCCGATGCTGTAACCAGTTATTTGGTCAATCACCACAGCATTAGCTCAACACGTCTCAAAGCCATAGGCTATGGTGAGGAGAGATTGTTGAGCGGCATTTATTCTAGGAGTTCCAAACAGCGACGAGTACAAATCAAAAATGTGGGCCGTTTTAAGTAATTTAAAGCTTGCTTTCATTTGCGAAAAATTTTCGATCTGTGCGGTTAAACGAAAAACTTACATCTAGGGTGGATTAAGTATCCACCCTACCATAATAATGAGGATTAAAGTCATGAAGCATCATTTATTGATTTATCCATCGATTTTGTTGTTAGCCTGTTACAACGCTTATGCGGCGGATGATGTCAAAATGTATGACAAAATCCCTACCAAAGCAGAATTGCTTGCCGATTTAAAGCCATCCTCACTTGCTACTAAGTCTGCTTCTAGCACATGTTATGACCAAAATTTCAAAGCCAAAACGGTGGGAATATCCATTAACTTTCCATTCAATTCATTTAAGCTGACAAAAAAAGCACGACAATTCGCTGATCGTTTGGGTGATGTTCTGTCAGCGGATGAATTGCGGGATTGCGATTTTGAAATTGAAGGTCACACGGATAGTTCTGGTTCGGAGGCTTATAACAACAAACTATCCATAAAACGTGCCAATGCCGTGACTACTTACTTAATCAACCACCACGGCATTAACCCGGCACGTCTCAAAGCCATAGGCTATGGTGAGGAGAGATTGTTGAGCAGCATTCATTCTAGGAGTTACAAACAGCGACGAGTACAGGTCAAAAATGTGGGCCGCTTTAATAAAAAGTAACACAAGGCGATTGGCTCGTTATTGGCAACGAGCCTTTAAAGCCAGTAAATCACTCTGATCGGGTACGGCTCGCAAACCATTGTCAATATTATCTCGACAGGCACCGATCTGGCCTTTATTTAGCTTATATTGCGCTTGTTCTTCATAAAAGTCTGCCAGTTGACCCAAAATCTTTTTCGCCTGTTCATTGTTAGGACAAAGTACCAAGACTTGTTGAGATTTTTCTAGGGCATTCTCTCCTGGCGGGTAAATATAACGCTCCTCTCGCATGTATTCCTCAGCTTTTTTTAAGATATTAACGGTAGATTGTTCACACGGTTTTACTAAAGGTGGCGTAATTATAGGCGACTTTGCTGGTGGAGTATAAAAATGATACCATGTGGCAAAACCAGCCACGATAGCAAGTAGCATGACTAAAAAACGCCATGGATTTTTCTCTGGAAAAAGATCATCTAAAAAATCATCAACTGTGGGTGTTCTATCATCCCGATCAAAAGCTAAAGCACGCAAGAGTGCCTTATTTTGTTGACGGTTTAAACCTTTAATCGGTTTGGGAGACAGTTTTTCAGATTTAGCACTGTTCGCGTTTTTTCTATTAAAAGGGTGTTTTCCTGACAATAAGCCATAAGTCACACAAGCTAAGCCATAAATGTCATCACGCTGATCAGGCTCTAAACCTAATAACATCTCATAACTGGCATAAGCCTCTGTTAATGCCCCCAAGTTTTTTAGATCATAGCGGGTTTTCTCCCGTTCCTCCCGTTTGAGTGGTCGCGCAATCCCAAAATCAATCACTTTGGTATGCTTGGACTCGGTATCATAAAAAACATTACCAGGTTTGAAATCTAAATGCGCGAAACCTTCTTTATGAGCGTATGCCAGTGCATGAGCCATATCTTTGATGATCGGCTCGGCTTCGAGGAGGGACAGGCCATTTGGGTGATTTTCAATGAATTCCTTTA
>LUTY01003045.1 GCA_001640045.1 Candidatus Thiomargarita nelsonii
TTTTTATTGCCTTTTCTGTACTGATCTGACGAATTTTATGACGCATCATTTGAAATCTCGCACAATACGAATACCTTCCCACGCATCCAATTTACCTTCTTCTCGTGCGATGATAATTCGGAGCCACCACTGAAGTCTTAATATTAAGTTTTTCTCTTCACTGTAATTGGATTTGGAGCGAAGTTGTCGCTTATTCCTTTTTTCAAGTTCGTTATATCCAATCAGAATCGTTTCTGTGATTTGTGCTACAAAATTTCTCCAAGCTTGCCGCAGTTCCAATACAGTTGTGGCTGTAGCACAGTTTAACAGCTTACTGAGTAACACACTTAATCGTTGGATAACAGGGTTGGAATCTAAGCGTTCTGTTTGAGCCAGTTGTTGTGCTGTCTGTAAATCACCTTGTTCAATGGCGTTACAGACAGGGCAGGTAATGTCAGCGCGGGCAAGGATACGGGCGAAAGCGCGGGCGAGATCGTGGATTAAGTCGTGACCAATATCGTGGCGAGCACGATCTAAGGCTTCACGGGCATGGGCGATAAGCTCAGAAGCACGAGCATCGTGATTGTTAAGGGCGGAAAGGGCTTGGCGAGTACTCTCAAGGGCAACATAGCTGAGACTGTCTCTGTCTAAGCTTGCACGGGCAAGGATCTCGCGGGATCGAGTAAAAGCATTGTCAAGGGTGGCACGAGCGCGGCTGTGGGCGTAGCTATCGACGTAGGCACGGGCATCGAAGGCATTAAGGGCGACAGCAAGGATGTCGAGACCATTACGGGCGAGGGCTGGGGCGAGATGGTGGGTAAAATCGCGGCTAAAAGCGTAGTCAAAGGCACGGCTTAGGGCGCGGGTGCGACGGGCGAGTGCGTGATCAAGAGCACTGTTGAGGGCACGCTCTGCGTGCTCAAGGTCAAAAATGAGATTGTTAGCGTTGGCGAGTGCATAACCCTGTGACAATGGTGCTTCATAAAATTTTTTAAGAATGCTGTAAACACGTTGCTCATTAGTCCCTCTAAACCAGCATAAGTCGTAAACATCATTAACCTTATGCCAGGTTGCTAACTCTTCCCTCTCAATAGCGGGATAGTTTTTTGCCTCAGTCTCCTGTGGCAAACGATAAGAGATTTCACCGCCTTGTCGCTGAGTCAACCATGCACAAAAGGCCTCTGCATCTTCAGCACGTATGCCACAAATGGGTGTTTTAGCACTCCCTTTGGGAAAAGTGTATTCTGTCCAATGCTCAGGTTGATGGTATTTGCCTTGTGCGCGAGCGTCATCCAGAAACAATTGATATTCCGCACAAGTGATATATTTGCGATCAATATCACGCTGTTCGTCTATATGGGGCAACGATTTAAGGCGTTGATCTAATTTCATTTCACCCGCCAATTGGCGACATTGAGGCTCGGAAGATTCAAGTTCCGCAGCAATACGATCTTGAACCGCCAAATGTATTGACTTGTCCAATGCACGGGCTTCTTTTAAACAATCGACAGCCAGCCTTAAGGCTGAAACGCTGCCATTTTCAAGACAGGCTTGTATCAATGGCGTGGCATCATTACTTTGTGCCGTATACAATTGAAAAGTTTCATACCACCAACTGTTATTGACCGATTTTTCCCAAGCAATATTAATATTATTGTCTAGTATATGTGAGGATGCCAGATATTCTTGAAAAGTTAAATGTGCAAATCCCCAGTTTTTGGCTTCTTGTTCCAAGAATAAACCACTACTGGCTTGCAGATCATTTAAAAAACGATTGGCATCTTCTTTGTTCAGCCCGATACGTTCTAAGTGCAAGGCAATAATTTTTATTGCCTTTTCTGTACTGATCTGACGAATTTTATGACGCATCATTTGAAAT
>LUTY01003046.1 GCA_001640045.1 Candidatus Thiomargarita nelsonii
GCTTGTTTGTTGAAAGCTATCGTAAAACCTTCTAATTGTGCTATCGCTTTGTTTACCCCTTCAAGAGAAGCAGTCATACTCTTAGCGGCATCTTTGACATGTGCCGTGTAATCTGTTTGTTGGGTTTCAAGACTTTCAGTCAATTTTCCTAATTTATCAAGATAACGCTTATTTGCCTGTAATGTATCCGCATGACCATTTATAGCTTCTTGAAGTACTTCAGGTATTTTACCAACATCTTCTACCAATTTGTTCTGGGAATCGGTGAAACCTTTTTGCGTTTCTTCTAAGCGGGTGATATAGGTTTCATATTTGGAAACTGATTTATTATGTGCAGTCACTAATTCATTAATACGATTGGTTAACTCACCATAATTCCCACCCATCGCTTCTACTGCATTGAATAGTTGCGTTGAGGCTTGGTAAAAAGGAGAATCTTTATTTGTAACATGCTCAAACCCTTTGACAATTTCACCCGTTTTTTCAATAAATGCATTCAATTCTTGTGCTAACGAATTAGAATGCTTTATATTGCTTTGCATATCTTGAGAAAGGTTTTCAATACTACCAACAACCTGCGCTAATTTATTAGTTGTGTGGAGTAAAGTTTGTTCCAATTGTTCACGTTTCTCAAATTGACTACAAATCGGAATTAAATAGAACTCGGTTATCCAATCCAAATGAGAGAAAAAGCGTTCTTGTACGGGTTGCACCCAATTAAATTTAACAAACAGTAACAAAATGGTACCCAGAATTCCTGCCAGACTGGCTGACTTCGCTGATTGCAAACCACCATAAATAATATCTTCAAAAGCCCATAAGATGCCTGCTAAACCAATAATCAGTAATACACTGATCACAAAATGTGCAATAGTGTGTAGAGCGAATTTTTTCTGCGGCATAGTCTCAGCCGCCGCTTGAATATGCCCTAATTTGCCGTTTTCAGCGAGTTTTAAAACAAATTGCACTCGCTCATAGACTAAAGTATGAGAATTTTTTGCTGAAAGTAACTTATTTCTAAGTTCTTCAACTGTTTTTATGGGCTGTTGCTCTAATTTTTCTAAAACCCTCTCTAATTGGTTTAATTGAGTTTGTTCTTGGTTAAAAATCCTGCGCACTCGTCTTAAATCAATGATAGCGAGTATTGTTAGTACCACAATGACGAAAATAAAGAACCCAACAATTATATTATTCATCAGAATCACTTATTGATCAATTTATGCATAGCAATACAATACACTACCTTTTAAGTCAAAATAGTGATGTGTTGGAGACAGTTTGGGTTGTTTCCAATAAGGTTTTGTCCAATAAAGGACTTGGCTTTTTTCGGCTTTTATTTTTTCACTAAAGTGGTGGTGCGAAGGTAGCTGGATGTTATTCATGCTATCAGTGTGAGATGTTACATTGGCAAGATATTCTTTTGTTGCCCTATTTTTCACATTTAAGGGCCCAGCCGAATGTTCTTCATGAATAGTCAGTTGCTTTTGCCAAGCACTGATATTGCTATCCACACAACGACGTAAGTTGGCAAAGACATGCTTTGGCACCGTATCAAACACCATATCTTCAGCACAAAGATATTGATAAAATACCGCATACAATTTGTGTAAATTGTAACCTAAAGAGTCTGCGTATTTCTCCGGTTTATTCAATCCGTTTTCAAAATCTTTATGGATTTTCAATAAATCCGCCAAGACATCTTCTCTATCAGTAGATAATTGCTGTGTCTTTTGCCCAGTCAGGAAAACTGAATAATCAGGTGTCATCACAGTCCAATATAATAAGTCTATCCATCTATGCCATAGTAGATGAGTATCAGGGTAATCTCGACACCATTTGGGGATTGGTAAATCAAGA
>LUTY01003047.1 GCA_001640045.1 Candidatus Thiomargarita nelsonii
CCACTGCGGCAGCAAAACAATAGGTAGCACTTCCCATGTTAAAATTTGCCATCGACCATCCAGTCATACTCAGTGTCGCAATCCTGATTCTGAGCTTGTTCGGAATCCTGTCAATTTTCAATATCCCAGTGCAAATGATTCCCGATCTGGACGCACGGGTGATATCCATCCGCACGATTTGGCCAGGCGCATCGCCCCAGGATGTGGAAAAAGAAATTCTTGTCGAGCAAGAGCGTTATCTGCGCCGCATTTCCGGCTTGGAACGCATGGTATCAACCGCCAACACAGGCTCTGCCGAGATTGAACTGGAATTCCCTTTCTCCATTGGGATTGAAGAGGCCTTGCTCAACGTCAATAACGCCTTATCCCAAGTGCCGGGTTATCCAGAGAATGTAGATCAGCCCAGCATCAGAGCGGAAGCTTTTTCATCCAACTCCTTTATGTACTTCAGGCTGATGCCGATTAGCGGTGATTTCACTGAAGAAGACATCCTCAAACTGCGCGATTGGGCTGAAGAGTATGTGCAAACCCCTATGGAACGGGTCGCCGGCGTGTCCAGTGTCGGCATGCGCGGCGGTGCCAGTCGCCAGATCAAAATCTATGTGGATCCAGCAAAATTGGCTGAGCGCGGCATCCGGCTGATGGATTTACGCACCGCCATCCGTGACAGAAATCGCGATGTTTCTGGCGGTGATCTGGACAGTGGCAAACGCCGCTACTTGTTGCGTACTATTGGTCGTTTCGAGAGTGTCGAAGACCTAGAAAACTTAGTCATCGCAGAACGCGACGGAGCGTTCATCCTCTTACGGGATATCGGCCATGCTGAACTCGGCTTTGGGGAAGTGCGTAGCTATGCCTACTCCGAAGGCAAACCCGTGCTTGCTTTTTCAGTCAGTCGCCAGATTGGCAGCAATGTCATTGAGATCAAGCGAGATATGCTGGCAACGGTGGAAAGGCTCAATCAGGGGCTCTTGAAAAACAAAGGACTTCAACTGGTACGCACTGCCGACGATGTAGTTTATGTCACCGACGCAGTGTTCGTGGTGCAACGCAATCTGGCGATTGGCGCCTTGCTGGCACTGGGAGTGCTGTTCCTATTCCTGCGCTCGATACCTGCAACACTCATCGGCGCTATCGGCATTCCCATCTGCACACTGGCCGCCTTCCTGGGATTCTTGATCACTGGACGAACGCTCAATGTCATTTCTCTGGCGGGCGTCGCCTTCGCGATTGGCATGACCCTAGACAATAATATCGTGGTGCTGGAAAACATCTATCGCCATCTGAGTATGGGCAAACAACGCTTACAAGCGGCCTTGGATGGCGTGCGTGAGGTCTGGCCAGCGGTACTGGCGGCCACCCTGACCACCGTCTGTGTCTTCCTGCCCATCATTTTTATTGAAGAAGAAGCCGGACAACTCTACTCCGATATTGCGATTGCCATCGCCGCTTCGATTCTGATGTCGATGATCGTTGCCATCACCTTGGTACCTGCGGCGGCAGGTCGCCTGTTACACAGCCACAACAGCCGCACATCCCTGCTATCTCGCTTGGGGGCCGCACTGGGACGCGGTGTGATTGTGTCTGTACACGGGTTGACACGCGGTATTCTGCGACCGCTGGCGACCATTGTGATCGTGCTCGCCGCTACCTTCGCGATTATTTATTACCTGACCCCGGATGCCGAATATCTGCCGGAAGGCGAGGAATCTAAAATCTTCACCCTGATGTTTGCGCCACCGGGCTACAACATCCAGATGATGCGCGAAGCTTTTCGTACCGTCGATAAGGACTTTGTCCATGCCGTCGGCCAAGACCCTGCCGTGTTCGAGCGGGGAGACAGTGAGGTGCCAGCG
>LUTY01003048.1 GCA_001640045.1 Candidatus Thiomargarita nelsonii
AGAACACCAAGACACGAATCGATAAAGGATGAAAATCCACTTGCTTAAATAAATTCAATAATTCATCTTGTTCAAGTCGCGGCGCTAAATGCTGGGCATACAACCCTGATAATTGTATTAAGTATTGATAGTCGGGATGCTCAAAATCAGCCTGTGCCGTCATCAATACCCGACACGCGCCCATTTCACTCCAATCTTTTGCCATATCCAATAATTCTTGTCGTGGTGCTGGCGGAATGCTCTCCACATTATCCAAAATGAGCAAAATGGGAATGTCACGCAAGGCTTCAGTCGCGGCGGCGGCATTTTCTAAGTCTTTATCCAACAATTCTGCTAAGGTTTTCACTGCTAAGCCTACCGCATCCACTCCAAAAAAAGTGCTATAATCAACAAAACAGACTTTCTTAAACATCCCCTTGCGGGACAAACGTTGCCCGGCTTCAATGGCTAAATAGGTTTTACCTTGTCCCCCAATGCCACAGATAGTGATGCGGCGCGTTCCGTTTTGTGCGAACGTTTTTTCAATTTGTCCTAATTCTTGACGGCGACCAAAAAAGCGGGGCGATATGTCATGGTGTGGTTTCATTGAATTTTCCTTTGTAAATAGCCGTACTATAGTATTTCAGAAAAATGTTACGCTCTAAAAACCTCAGAGGTTTTGGATACGAAGTGGCGGGACGCCCAACCTCTGAGATCTGGGCCTTTAATTTATCTGAAAAACTATAATACCAATTCTCAATTGAATATCATTTTATCAGTAGCAATCTAAAAATCCTAGATCGATAAGAAATAGGATTTTTTAACTGGAGGCGCACCTTGCAATTCTTGACCAGCGGGGTTTGGAACGCTACAGTCAGTGAAAATTTTCTTGAAAACCAAAAATATTTAGACTATTGTTTAAATAGATAATAACATAAAAATTGATAGATAACTGACTGATGAAAAGCTATACAAAACCCACAGTTTTACTGGTCGAACAATCATCCTGCTTTGCGACGACAGTTCAAAGTCTTTTAGAAAAAGAGACTATCAACTTAATACACGTCGATACGGCTACCGCTGCCTTAAAATACCTCGTTCAATCCGTTCCAGATGTCATTCTGCTTGATTTAGAAAACCCCGATATGGATGGTATGAATATTCTGAACTCTGTTCAATTGCAACAACTGGATTGTAATGTTATTGTTATCGCAGGCTCAAATAGTGCTGATCTTGTGGTTGAAGCTATGCATCACGGGGCTGTTGATATGATTGAAAAACCGCTTAACAAAACTCAGTTTCTCAAAACGCTACGCAATGTTTTGAATGGTCAAAAGTATATCCATTCTATTGAAATTTATAAATATTTATCTGATTTTTAAAAAAAAATCACATATTTCATAATCTTATTGGTTATTCACCCACCATGCTGGATATTTACAACAAGATTAAACAAGTCGCTAATAGCGATATTTCAGTCTTCATTACCGGGGAAACCGGAACAGGTAAAGAACTCTGCGCGGAGGCTATTCATAAGGAAAGCCAACGTCAGAATAAACCGTTTTTCCCACTCAATTGTGCAGCCATCTCTTCAAGCTTGATAGAAAGTGAGCTATTTGGGCATATCAGAGGTGCTTTTACCGGGGCTACTCAAAACAGAAAGGGGGCAGCCGAAGCCGCAGAGGGGGGCACATTGTTTTTGGATGAAATCGGGGAGATAGATTTGAATTTACAAGCTAAGCTATTGCGCTTTGTGGAAACGGGCACTTTTTATAAACTTGGTAGTAGTCAGCTACAAAAAGTCGATGTCCGTTTTGTTTGTGCCACGAATCGTAATATTCTAGCCGAAATCGAAG
>LUTY01003049.1 GCA_001640045.1 Candidatus Thiomargarita nelsonii
CCGCTGAGGAAAAACATGTGCCGACGCTTCGAGTCGAATACCCGGAGATGATTGAAGCGGCTATCACTCAATTATTGCCCACCATCACGGAGCGTTTGCCTGATAATATCAAATCCCATGCACACTGGGTTGCCTTAAAACTGTTAGAAGATGATAGCTGGGCAATACACTGGTTGGGAAACGATTTAAACGAAACGGTTACACAGCATCAACAAAAAATAGAAGAAGATTTGGATGAGGATGTTGATATTATCGTCGCCGACACTCGTTATGCCTTTATCGCTACGATTATGGAAAAGGCAGTGAAAAAAGCTGATCAGGTGACAAGGACGGTTTCGGATAAAATTGATAAAGTTGTGCTTAATCGCGTCCTTGGCATACCTATTTTCCTTGCTGTGATGTATCTGATGTTTATGTTTACCATCAATATTGGTGGGGCTTTTATTGACTTTTTTGATATTTTGTTTGGTACTATTTTTGTCGATGGTTTTGGTCAGTTACTGACGGCGATAGGTTTACCAGACGCATTGATAATCTTCATCGCAGGCGGTATCGGTGGGGGTATTCAAATCGTCGCCACCTTTATTCCTATTATTTTTGGTCTCTATTTGTTTTTATCGTTTTTAGAAGATTCCGGTTATATGGCGCGGGCTGCCTTTGTCATGGATCGCTTTATGCGCTTTATTGGATTGCCAGGAAAATCTTTTGTGCCTTTAATTGTCGGTTTTGGCTGCAACGTGCCGGCTATCATGGCAACGCGCACTTTAGAAAATCAGCGTGATCGTATTTTAACGATTATGATGAATCCATTTATGTCTTGTGGCGCACGTTTGCCGGTGTATGCCCTATTTGCCGCAGCCTTTTTCCCGGTGGGCGGACAAAATCTGGTCTTTGGCTTATATCTGTTCGGCATTGCGGTGGCGGTTATGACCGGGCTGATTATGAAAAATACTCTGCTCAAAGGAGAGGCATCACCTTTCCTCATGGAATTGCCCCCTTATCATCTGCCCACTGTGCAAGGCATTTTGCTACGGAGTTGGGAAAGGTTGAAAAATTTTATATTCCGTGCGGGTAAAGTGATTGTGCCCATGGTGATTGTGATTAATTTTCTTAATTCTTGGGGAGTTGATGGTTCTTTTGGTAATGAAGACTCGGATCAGTCGGTACTGAGCGAAATTGGTCGCACTATCACTCCGGCTTTTGAGCCAATGGGTTTGACTGAGGAAAATTGGCCAGCGACAGTGGGCATTTTTACGGGTATTTTGGCTAAGGAAGTCGTTGTTGGTGCCTTGGATGCTATCTATAGTGAACTTGCGGCACAAGAGGCTGGTATTGAAGCCCAAGAAGAAGCGTTTAGTTTTTGGGGCGGTATCGGCGATGCCTTTGCGACTATTCCAGCCAATTTAGCGGAAGTGACTAATACGATTCTCGATCCGCTGGGTATCAATATCGGTGATGTCAGCAATGTAGAGACTGCGGCTGAGGAACAAGAAGTGAGTACAGGGACATTCGGCGCAATGGTAGCGCGGTTTGATGGTCAAATTGGGGCTTTTGCCTATCTGTTGTTTATTCTATTGTATTTCCCTTGTGTCGCGGCGACGGCTGCCATCTATCGGGAGACGAATATGGCTTGGACGGTATTTGTGGCGAGTTGGACAACGGGATTGGCTTATATGTTTGCTACGGTGTTTTATCAATTGGGGACTTTTGCACAACATCCGATGGCTTCTATTGCTTGGACGGTGGGCTTGTTGAGCCTGTTTGCGATCAGCGTTTTTGGGCTGTATATTTCTGGTCGTCGTGGACTGAGTACGGGGCAACCAGTATTGAATCAAGGCTGATTGATGGAAGGTGC
>LUTY01003050.1 GCA_001640045.1 Candidatus Thiomargarita nelsonii
TAGTTTATATAAAATAGCGCGACTTATAAAACGCTTATTATGCTTATAAAACTCATATTTTGTTTATAAACGCTCATAGATTTAGGAGTCCAAAAAGCGTGGGAACGAGAAAAAAATCGGGTATTCGGAGTCCAAGATTTATCTTGGGCTAGAACGCTTTAACTTGGAGCTTATCATTCTGCTCTAAATTTAGAGGCAGTTCATTGTGGGCTCGCGCATAATCTAATAATAAAGAGGAACTACTATCTTCAATATTAGCAAGCACCCATTTTCCATTTTGAATGACAAAAGTCCAAATGGTGTCTACATCCTTAAATCCTTTCTCGCCTTTTACGATCTTACTGGTATAGCGGTCTTCCAGATAATCTTCCATCTTGGCGGTAATAGCAACCACAAGCTTAGATCCTTCATGTTCCATCTCTTGCTCTGGATGAGCTAAAAATAGCGGTTGGATACTACTAACAACCTCGACTTCACAGTGATTAATGAGCCCTTGTTTCGCCCATTTATCAAGATAATCCGATTGTTGTTCTTGCCGGTACTTGTTAGTCATACATTCAGAGACATCATCCAGGTTTCCCTGCTGCCAGGCGAGATGTACTTCTTGAAAACAAGACTCAATGCGATTTTCCAATCTTCTCCAATCAAACAAATCGTGGCGCTGCACCAATTGGCGCAAGTCTTTTAAAGTGCGACTTTCAGCCGCATTTCTTTGTGAAATCACATAGAATGCGTATGGCAAGGTAAAAATATAGAAAACAATAGAAATCAAAAACGGCAACAACCCAGCCCAACCTCCACCATTCCCAGAGGAAACTCTTCCACCTGGGCGAGCAAGTGCCGGCTCCATCATAGTAATGACTAAAAGCACGCTAACAATCGCTAATATCAGTAATATTTGAAATTTCTTATTCATGGCTCACACCTTTATTGTAAATTGAGTAACTACAAGTCATCTCAAATGGCTTTGCCAGTATTAGATACAATAAGTGTGCCAAGTACAAAATATAATATTTTCAATAAGTTCTATAAAATAGCGCGAGGAAAAAAAACGCTTATAGTACTTATAATACTTATAAAATGTTTATAAACGCTCATAGTGGTATTTAGGAGTCCAAAATTTATTTTGGACTCCGAATATTAATCCCTATTTTGGTTTTACCATTTCCACTAGAATAGCTACAATTTTTTGAATATCATTCGCGTAGTATTTTTCTGTGTCAATATACGCTGTATCTTCCAGTAATTTAATAAATTTCCATTCGTCACCTATTGTCACGGCGCCATAAATACACGCTATTTTATTGCTTTCTCTTTCATTAAAAATGGCAGCGCCATACATTTCCGCGATACATTGACCTAATCCTGCCGTAATATTTTCATTTTTGGCTTCTACTATTGTTACAACGGGTGTCTCCAAATAGAATTGTTCAATAGAACGGCTCAAAATAAAATCACAATAAGCATTTAGCCCCTTATCTTTATCAACGGTAAAGTCAATCCCCGAAAAAAAACTGACTTCATTTTTGAGTTGATCTTTGACTTCCAACAATATATTTGCAATTATTAATTCAGAGCGTGCTTTTTCTGTATTAATGGCTAAAGCAAGTGGAATATTCCGTTTTAGCATTGTCTCAAGAAATTGACTAATTTCAATACCATCAATGTTAGGAAAAAGCTCTTCATTCTCAATAATCTTTATATTGAGTTCAGACTTAACTCGTTTTAAAGTAAAATCACTATATGCCATTGATTTTTACCTGTTCATAGCTGTCGTTTAACAAAGGTTTTGAATTTTCGTATCTCTGAATATAAATAATAGCTTAGAGATATGATAGTTATCATACCATTTATT
>LUTY01003051.1 GCA_001640045.1 Candidatus Thiomargarita nelsonii
CCAGTCACCACTGGCACTGCGGTAGACGAGGCCACCAATCCCAATCCACAGCCCGCCGCTCGAATCGCCATACAGGGTTCTAATCTCGTTGGATGGCAACCCATCTAAATTTGTAAACAACCGCACAAGCTCACCCGTAGCCATGTCCCGTTGCTCTAAACCACCACGAGTGCCTACCCAAAGCGTTTTTTCATCTTCTGACACAACAATCGCCCGAACCCAACTTCGATTCGTAAAGACTTCCCAGTTAGCATTTTCTTGAGAAAATGCTCCCGCATCTTCTGGTAAGATGAGGATTTTTAAAACTCCTATATTGTCCGCATCATCCAAGACAGTCACGGCATCTGTGCCAACCTGATCAGGAGCCCAGTAAGTGACTTTTGTGCCGGTGCCGGAAATTTCTCCCTTACCAGCAAACCATGTCACTGCCCCGCTCGTACCCGATACCGACAGGGAAATTTTTCCCCCAACAACAACCGACGGAGCTTTAGGATCAAACGTCAACTCCGCAGCCGAGACGACGGACACACTGAAAATCAGTAGCCCCAAAAGTACCAATAACATTTGGCTGGGCAGGTTTAATCTAAGCTTTTGAATATTCATCTTTTTATCCTTTGGTTTCTGACAAAAACGAGTACAACTAATGGTCAACAACGAATAAAAACCTTCAATATTCAAGATATTCAGTGCTCTCAAGTCTTATTCTGCGGAAAAAAACCAATTTCGCGCATTATTTGAACAATACCAACGATTGAATGTCTTGTTGTATTGAAGGTTTTATTCGTTGTTGAGCATTAGTTGTACTCACCACTGCGACATCGAACTAAGATCAACTTAAAACGGTGTGAGAATCACCCCGGCATTAAAACCTGTATTTTGACAGCTATCACTATCATCTTCACTTCCTTCTTGACATATACAGTCTCCGCGGTCACACAATTCCTTAAATTGACGCTCTCCATTAAGACTATAAAACGCCACCAAGATAATACCATTGGACAAATCACAACAATTCAGAAATGGCACTCAACTCATCGGCATCCATTGAAGCTGCCAGTACCTCAGAGAGTTCCGCTACCGTTGGTTTTCTAAAAAGGGTGGTGATAGGCATATTCACCTGAAAAAGTGCCCGTAATTGGGAAATGATCCGAGTGGCACGGATTGAGTCACCGCCCAGCATGAAGAAATTGTCGTGTATCCCTGGCGGTTTAATCTCTAGAATCTCCGCCCAAATATCGGCGATCAACCGCTCGATATCATTTTTCGGTGCCACGTAATCGCGTCGGCGTTTATCAGCCAGTTTTTCGGCTAAACCAATCCGCTGTAGTTTACCCGTAGCCCCTTTGGGAATATCGTCTACAATGACTACCTCACTTGGCACCTTAAAGTCGGCCAAGCGTTGGAAAGCAAATTCGCGGATCATTTGTTCCGTTAAAGACGCATTTTCGCGTAGCACGACTGCGGTGGCGACATCCTCTCCTAACGAGGGATGCGGAACCGCAAAGGCCACCGCCTGGCTAATATCTGGATGTTCCAAGAGTGCTTCGTCGATTTCCCTTGGAGAAATTTTTTCACCGCCGCGATTGATCATTTCTTTAATGCGACCAGTAATAAAAAGATAACCATCCGCATCCATGATGCCCTGATCACCCGTTCTAAACCAGTTGTTGGTAAAAGCGGCTGCGTTAGCGGCATGATTATTTTCATAGCCATTGATCACGTTTAATCCTTTTATGACGATCTCACCGGTTTGACCCGGCGGCAGCAAATCTCCCGCTTCATTCATAATCGCCACTTCCGTTCCGGCTGCCAATCCAACGGAACGTGCCTTGCGCTCCTTGGGGGGAAGAGGAT
>LUTY01003052.1 GCA_001640045.1 Candidatus Thiomargarita nelsonii
GGTGAGATTGTAGGCTTTAGCATCGGCTTCACATTTGAGATTTTCTGTTGCCAGTGCCACCAATTCTTTATTGCGTTTTTCTAAAGAAATTTGGCCTGTCATTTCTTCGTCGCGGATGAGTCGTTGTTTTTCTTTAACCGCACGTTCCGCATCCATTTGAGCCTCGCGCACTTGGCGTTTTTTATTTTCAACGGCAATTTCCGTCTGCAATTCATTTTCTTTAATCGCGCGTTCTTGTTCCACAGCGGCATTGCGCCGCGCATAAATCGCTTGATCCGCCTCTTTCAATAATTGTTCCCGTATTTCGGCTTCTAAGGCACGCGCCGTTTCTGGATTCGGTTTAATGGATAAAATGGATAAACCGAGAATTTCCAAACCTAATGAGGTGATTTCTTTGGAAGAGCTTAAACCTTCAAAGATTTTTTGGACCAAACTATCGGCAGCACGGAGCGCTTCACGTAAGGATAAGTGACCTAATTCATTTAGCATCAAAACCTGAATTAAGTTAATCAGGCGTTGAGGCAATTTTTGAGGGTCATCACTGATATAATTACGACCAGTATTGTCCAAGGTAAAATTGAGTAATTGTGACAATTGCTTAGCATCAACGACTCGATAAGTGACTTGACCTTGAATGCTCAATTCTTGAAAGTCAGCGGTGACTTGGTTAAAAATAAAGGGCACTTCAACACTTTCCATGGGGACAGTCACCAATGAGCTTGTTGGTGCAAAGTAAAAAAAGGCAAGCCCTTGCCCTTCACGTTTAAGTTTGCCCTTTTGATATTGTAATAAATAAGTGGTGGGTTGAATCTTGATAAATCTAATGCCAAACATGGGGGATTTCTCCTGAGTTTAAAGAGGACTCCGACAAAAAGAAGATTAATTATGTGAGCCAAACACTTGACTAAAAAAAATCTGTTAAGTGTCGCTTGCCATTTGTGCAACGTTTGGCGCGTTGTTGGGTTTTTGATTCTTAAGACGTATTGTCTTCACCCACTGTTTGCAAAATACGACGATAAAGTGCATTATCCACCCAAAAGCCCGCAGTGGCAATTAAATCATCAAGTATCGGTTTAACAGTAGCAATTAGCCCTTGATGTTTCGCCTGAACCAGCACACCCAAAATGCCGCTACACATGACATTCATTTGCTGCGCCATCGCACAGCCGCGCCTTTCATCCATAAGCAATAAATCCGCTTTGAGTTCTAAGGCTAACGCAATCGCTTCTGCTTCACCAGCATCAAGATCAGAGCGTAGAGAATTCACCACACTGGTGTTCTGCACTGTACAAGTGGAAAACCAAGATAAGGTTTCTACTTCTTCAGCCCCAGCTTGACCGGCACCAATCACAGTAATTTCATGGAAAACGGCTTGGGGAATAGTAATGTCACCATAAAGCTGGTTTAACAAGTCAAGTTGACCCACATTAGCCAAGTTGATGATGGGCGATGTATTGCTGACAACTCTCATATCCTTTCCAATTTATTGAGCGTTGCTAAATCATGTTCAAACTGTGCGATATCATAATGAACCGGAATCGCACGGCTTGCCAAGAGATGTTGAAACTGCAAACGATTCATGCCAGCTAATCGTGCGGATTGCCCAAGGGTCAATTTGTCTTTCTCAAAAAGCATGACAGCAATTTCTTGTTTTAATTCACTTTCAGAAAGACGCGCTGAAAGCAGGATTTCTCCCGGAATAACCACGTTCATAAAATTCTCCTCAGGTTTAAATGGAGCCAGTACAACGGACTCACTCGCAACGAAGTTTATGGGAATCAATGAATTATTTTACTCATGTTACGCACTGAACTTCAAAAAGTCTAGTACAACGGATTTGGGGTATAAACAGAT
>LUTY01003063.1 GCA_001640045.1 Candidatus Thiomargarita nelsonii
GACGTGGCATCAGAGAACAGGCTCATACTTCGGTGGAATTGATCTATAGAGAGGGACAAGCTATTTTATATAATTCTTTGAAAATAAGACGTTATCAAAAACGTCAGGATATCAAAGCGATTATTGATTGGCTCTGCCGTGAAGGGGCACATGTTGAACATTGGCTACCGAAAGCACAATACAAGGGTCATGCGTATGATTTGCGTATCGTCGTCATGGCGGGGCGGGCACGACATCGCGTGGTGCGAATGAGCAAAACGCCTATGACAAATCTTCATCTTGGCAACGCTCGTGGGCGTGTCAGTGATTTGAATCTTTCAGAGGCACAGTGGCAAGCGATTGAAAAGACGGCGGAGCGAGGAGCGGCACTTTTTTCCGAGAGCCTTTATATTGGCTTGGATATTATGCTGCGACTGCGTAGTCATACGCCCGTGATTTTAGAATTCAATGCGTTTGGAGATCTTTTGCCGGGCATTAGCGATGCTGGGATGGATACTTATCAGTTATCAGTTATCAGGTAGATTGTGGTTTGACAGATTTTTTCAGTGCCGCACAATCAAATCCGATTCTCACCAAGGCACGATACACGCGGTGTTCTGGGTGAGCGCAAACAGTCAACAATAGATGATAGCCAGTCGCCTCCTCCCCAGCAGTTGTGCCAATACACTCCAATAACAGTTTGGAATCAGCCTCGTTATCTTGCTCCAAAAAGGGCTGCAACGCTTTATCGAAATGAACCAAATCAATGGGTTGCAATAAACTAGCTAAATCCTGATCCGCTGAGCGACACCAAGCCATGAGCATCTCTACTAAACCTGATTCTGAAAAAGACTCATTAGCCAGTTGACGCAGTTCTGCTAAGCTCTTCATTAAGCTGCCTCCGAACTAAACAAGCTAGCTAATTCGGCTTCCAATTTATTGGCCTCCGCCTCATATTGCGCCAATTGTTCCTGTAGCCCTTTTTTCACTGGCTCAACAGACTGTAATGAGGTGGCTTGTTCCCGAATCTCCGGATCATCACAAATAAACTTTAAGTCATTACGTATCTCTGCCACTTCCTGTTCAAACCGCAGATTTTCCTTTTTCAGCCACGCCAGTTGATCCTTTAAGCTTTCTCCCCGAATAACCTGACGGGCATCAATATCAAGACCCATACTTTCCCAAATTGCCTCCACATGATCCAGAATGCCAAGCAACTGAGGCAAAGAGCGCAAATCTAAGCCAATTTCTTTCGGATTGATTTTGCGAACGCTAAAAAAATACTTTTCAAGCTCTTGCCTTTGTTGCTGAGTAAATTCTTTCGGCAACCGATCCGGGTGAGTTTTGAAGTGAATTTTCAGAAGTACCCGTTTCACTTCTCGCTCATAATCTGCCTGTTCTTTTGGATTGAGTGACTGTCCATGAGTACCAAGGGTCTGTAACAACTCTGCAACAACAACCTCGCTTTGTAAGTGACTCAAAGCTTCATGCTCTTCTTTCAGGGCTTCTTGTTCCAATTGCTCCAATGCTTCTTGGTTCAATTTAGGATTAGTCATCTTAAACTGAATCCGGCGTTGTAAGGATAAAACTTGGTATTGTTTTTCCTTGAGCGCGTAAAAGAGTTCACCAAAGGTAGCCGCCCACTTTTGGTGGATATTGGCATTTTTCAGACGTTGGTTTTCCAGTTGCAATAGCCAGTTTTCGAGAATGTTCTGCTGTTCAAGCCAAATTAGCTTTGATCGCCAGAATTCATCTTGCTCCTCTTGAGAACTATCCTTTATTAATGCCTGTTCCTTGTGCCGTTCAGCAATGAAAGCATCCAGTTCAGGGCTGTGGTTTCCAAGCAAATGGGCATGAGCCATGATCATTTGATTGATGAGCGTATTAAACTTAGCACGATCATAGCCCGCCTCAGTGGCCGCATGCTTGTGTTGCTCGAACAAATCAAAAAGTGCCTCAGCATTGGCACAGCGCCCATAACCCGGGTTAAATTCGAGTGAGAGTTGTTTAGCCTCTTCGGGGAATGCGACTAGGGCTTCAAGCAAATTCAGTTGCTGGAAACTGTGTGCCCATTCACGGTTTTTGCCACCATTGTTGTCGATGCGGCTTTCTTTTTCAAAAAAACGCTCCCATTGGCCCTTAAGTACCATAGCCAAGGTGCGCTCAAACGCCATTTGAAAAAAAATGCCCAAGCGGATTAAGTCACGATCTGGGGGCCAACGATGATCGTTATTCCAAAAATAAGCTCCACTAAATACCGGCTCACCATCCCAGCCATCTTCGGCAAGCAGACGCAGACAATCTGGGTTGTCGATGCCTAAGTGTTTGTGTTGAAGGGATTGCGTTTGGGGCCAACATGCCTGTTGGGCAGCGGAGGCCTCATTTTCTGGCCAGCGATTGAGCAAGCTATCTATATCTTCATTAAGTGTCGTGATTTCCATGATTTTTCCTCGTTAGGATTTGATGGCGTGTGAGTATAGTGACTTTGTCGCCTAAAGTCAGTGTGTCTTGAATGCGAGCATAGGCACACAATGAATTATTTGTGTGTGTCCGACACTCACACAAAAAAATCGCAACAAGGCTGCCCGTCAACGGGAGTGCAAGGTTTACTTGTTTAAGGGGCAACCATAAAGGATTGCCCCTACAGGATGTTTCGTAGGGGCAATCCCTTGTGGTTGCCCTTAACGGCGATGGCATTGACTCTCTAAATTGGTAATTGTTGCTCTTGGAAGGACTTGCTATGGTATGATGATATTACTTTAGTGGTATTCAAGCAAAAACCATTTGTCCAAGATAAATCTTGGACTCCGGATCAAAAGAGCTAAACTATGACAATTGCTTATCACAAAACACAATTTTATGATTTACCCGTCATTGATTTCAAGCCTGAACTGGGCATTGAAAACCCCAGTGCTCAAGTTTATCGTATTGCCTTTGATTATGATAAAGAGATTGATGTCAAAGAGATTTTAGAAACCTTTCTCAACGATCCCCGTGCCGCTGAGGTGCCTGCACTGATCATAGGTCAGTGGCGCGACTCTTATGAGAACAGCCCAGAGTATTTATTACGATTGCTTATTGAGCAGCGCGATAAATTGCCCAAGCTCAAGGCATTGTTTGTTGGAGATATAACTTTTGAAGAAAACGAAATTTCTTGGATTATTCAATCCGATTATGCGCCCTTACTTAATGCCTTTCCATTGCTTGAAACATTGGGCGTGCGCGGATCCAATGAGTTAAAGTTTAGTCAATTGAGACACTATAGCTTAAAAACGCTGATTATTGAAAGTGGGGGCTTGCCCAGCGAGATTATTGAGTCTGTCATCAATGCCAAACTCCCCGCATTGGAACACTTAGAACTTTGGTTGGGAGTTGAGCGTTATGGTTTCGATGGTAGCCTTAAAACAATCAAGCCCTTGCTTGAGATGGGGCGTTTTCCCAAACTTCGCTATTTGGGATTGCGCGATAGTGAGATGGCTGATGAGATTGCCATTGAGATTGCTGATGCGCCCTTTCTAAAACAGTTGGAAATTCTAGACCTTTCTATGGGCACGCTGACTGATAAGGGAGCACAAGCCTTGTTAGAGGGTTATGGTATTAACCGTTTGAAAAAATTGGATTTACATCATCATTATCTATCTAGGACAATGATGGAAAAGTTGGAAAGATTGGGCATAGAAGTCGATGTCAGCGAACAGCAAGAAGAAGATGAGGATGAGCGCTACGTCGCGGTTTCTGAATAAGAAGGAAATTGTGTCCCGTTTTGTCGTTATTGGCAATCCCGATAATCGGCGCGTGAGCTTATTTCAAGCGGCTTTGCACCGATTAGGATTGCCCCCTGCCACTGTCGTACCCTATTTAGATTTACTCTCTGCTCGCCAACATTTAATCAATATCATTCAACCCGGTGACATTGTTCGCATAGAATCGCCGGGCGAAGATTTTGCTGTGGAACGGCAATTTATCGCTCTTGGCGCAAAACGTGCGATTGAATTAGAATATGAACATGGTCGTCTCTATTATCCGCGTCAATGGTATCAAGGTTTTTCCACATTTTTGCGGGCAATGCAAACGAGCTTTGAAAATTTGCGACAAGCGGGCACCGATTTCAGCGTGATGAATCCGCCGCTCAACATTTTGACTATGTTTGATAAACGCCATTGTCATCAATTGTGTCAAGAGAACAATCTCCCTGTTCCGCCCAGTTTCAGTGGCATTGAGTCCTACGAGCAGCTACGCGAAGTGATGATTCAGACGGGGCAGCGACGGGTATTTGTTAAATTGGCTTATGGTTCTTCGGCATCTGGAGTTGTCGCTTATGAAATGGATGGACGTGGCATCAGAGAACAGGCTCATACTTCGGTGGAATTGATCTATAGAGAGGGACAAGCTATTTTATATAATTCTTTGAAAATAAGACGTTAT
>LUTY01003054.1 GCA_001640045.1 Candidatus Thiomargarita nelsonii
CAATAATTTTGTCCAAAATAATTTCATGTTGGCTTTTTTAGGCATGACTATCGGCTTGGCTTATATTCAATTTTCCAATCAAACCACTTTTTTTCTACTGGCGACAATCACCTTAATCGGCACCCTTTACGCTATCATTAAATTACCTCAATCCTTTATTCGTTATATTGCTACCGGGATGTTGACACGACGTTATCAAGTCCAAGTCGTGGGCATGAAAAATATCCCCTCCAGTGGCGGCGTTTTACTTTTAGGCAATCACGTCAGTTGGCTTGATTGGGCTATGCTACAAATCGCCTCGCCGCGCCCCATTCGCTTTGTGATGTTTCGCAGCTTTTATGAAAAGTGGTATCTCAAATGGTTTTTGGACTTATTTGGTGTGATTCCCATTGGACGAACTGGCAGTAAGCAAGCACTGATTCAAGTCCGCGACAGTCTCAGTCAAGGCAAAGTGGTTGCCCTGTTTCCCGAAGGGCATATTAGTCATAATGGTCATCTCAGTATTTTTAGAAGCGGTTTTGAACGGGCAGTCAAAGATAGTCAAGCTGTGATTGTGCCTTTTTATTTAAGGGGACTTTGGGGCAGTCTCTATTCTTATGCAAATCGTAAATATCGCTATTCGACGGGCAAAGCCGGGCGCCGTCAAATCACGGTCGGATTTGGCAACCCGGTTTCTCCCAACGCCAGTGCCAGTGAGGTTAAGCAGGCTGTTTTAGAAACTTCTATCCATACTTGGCAAGAGTATATTGAAACTTTGGAACCGTTGCCTATCAGTTTTTTGCGAACGGCGAAGGCGCAAACGAGTCAGGTTTGTGTCATGGAAGCGAATACGGAGTTGACTTATGGACGTTTATTGGCAGCCACGCTGGTTTTTGCTCGCAAACTTAAGCCCTTGATGAGCCAACAGCAAAATATTGGTATTTTGTTGCCCGCTTCATCGGGGGGCGTGATAGCCAATCTTGCCGTTTTGATCAATGGTAAAACGGTAGTCAATCTTAATTATACGGCGGCTATTTCTGTGGTTGCGCTTTGCATGGAAAGGGCTAGTATTAAAACCGTTCTCACTTCTAAGCGATTTTTAAGTAAATTGGAGGGGCGGGGCATTGATCTGAGTCCTTTAAAAGAACAAGCTAATCTGGTTTATTTGGAAGATATTAAGGAAACTATTCCGAAATCGGCACTGTTTTTTGCTTTGCTACAGGCGAAATTCTTACCGACTGCGATTTTAAAGGCGTTGTATTTTAAAAATAGTGCTAGTTTAGAGGATACAGCGGCGATTCTCTTTAGTAGTGGCAGTGAGGGCGTTCCTAAAGGTGTGCAGTTGACGCATACTAATATTATGGGAAATCTCAAACAGATAACGGCGGTGCTGAATCCCAATGATGATGATGTGATCCTCAATGCTTTACCGATTTTCCATGCTTTTGGTTTAACTGTCACTACCTTTTTGCCCCTGATTCAAGGCATACCGATGGTGTGTCAGCCCGATCCGACGGATGCTAAAACGATTGGTCGTTTGGTGGCGCAGTATGAAGTCAGTATTTTATTGGGTACGTCCACTTTTTTGCGTATTTATACGCGCAGCCGCAAAATCCATCCTTTGATGTTTCAATCGGTGCGGATTGTGGTGGCGGGTGCTGAGCGTTTGAGTCCCGAAGTGCGTAATGCTTTCAGAGATAAATTTTGTAAAGATATTTATGAAGGTTATGGTGCTACCGAAACCACGCCTGTCGCCAGCGTGAACATTCCTGATATTTTGTTATCTTATTCAGGTGACGTACAAATTGGCAATAAGATAGGCACGGTGGGACTTCCTTTGCCTGGCACGACTCTGAAAATTGTTGATCCGGAGA
>LUTY01003055.1 GCA_001640045.1 Candidatus Thiomargarita nelsonii
ATAGCAGAAAGGTTTAATTAAAACCGGCACTCAACAATCCGTTTATTCCCCTAATCCGTTGTACTCTAGCTAGAAACCACCTGCGCTTTCAACGCCACACCCTCATCGCAGCCTAAACCCAAACGCTTAATTTCTAATACCCGATTGATTGCCCCCTTGACCATACGTTGTTCGACGATTTCATGTAGATTAGAATCACATTCTTGATTAAGCGTAGGAATAATAAAATAAACCTTTTGATCTCCAGACGTTTTTTCTAACCAAGCAGCGAGCTCCTCATAATTTTCAATTGTCAATGACTGATATTTTTCCAATAAACGTTTTGCCAGTTCACAGGGACTCGGATCACCCCGCCACAATGTCAGCCATAAGTTTTCATCAAATAAATTGTGAGTTTCTAAATAGACTCGCAACTCATTATTTAACTCAACTGGCTCCTCAATCGGCTCAGGGATCGAGGTATTTAACTCAACTGACTCCTCAATCGGCTCAAGGATCGAGGTATTTAACTCAACTGGCTCAGGGATCGATGAAATAGTTTGCTCTGGCTCGCTAACGGGTTCGAGACGTTTTGCCAGACTTGATTCAAGCTTTTTAACCATTAAATCGCTGAAACTTTTATGGTTAAGGATCTTAACCACTTGTTTTTTGACTATTTGAGCGACTAGATTTTCAAAATCTTGATTTTTTTTCAGCACTTCTATATATTTAGCTTCTAAAATCTTATCAAGCTCTTTTTTCAACACATAATCAGCAACTATCGAACCATTGCGCTTTTGCTTTTTTTGAAAATTTGATTTTTTGAAAAACAATACCAACAAAAAGAGAGCCACTCCGCCAACCAAGATAATGATTGTTAATATATCTATACTCTCCCCAAGCGTCTTAGGCACCTGGACACCCGCAGGCACCTTTACCAGCCCAATCAATTGTTGCCTAGCACTCTCAATTTTCGCCTCAACCTCATCAATCCTCTTTTGGACATCAGCAACGCCAGACTCTCCAATCTTTTCCTTTGCTTTATCAAGCTCATCCTGTGCCGCATAGATATCATTTTCAGCTAAGCTCAAAGAGCCATTAGCAAATTCAATCAACTGCTCCTTGGAATAGCTTTGATCACCTTGCTCTGCCTTAACAATATCCTTATTGGCATCAGCAAGAGAACTCTTAGCCTCTTCAATCTTCTCCTCCGCTTTTACTATATACTTTTGAGCCTGCCTTTTGACGATATGATCCAAAAACCCCTGAGAAACTTTCTGAAAATACTCATAAAACTCCTTATGTCGCTCATCAGCTTGCCCCAAATAACCCGCCTTTTCAAAACTATCCTGTTCTCTAATCCATTGTCTGAGCCTGTAAATATCAGTGCTTGGCGCTTGATTTGGATTAACAAAACGAGAAAGCGCCTCCAGATATTCCTTATCTTGTAGCCCCTCATAATGAAGTCGGTAAAGAATATATATATTTTTGTTATCCTGCCATTCGGACTTAGCTGACTTTTTAAGAACAAGAAAACGCATCAAATTGGCATCAGGCTCACCTGGTTTTGACCGGTTCATTTCATTAATTAAAGCTTGCACCCATGGACGTCCGGCTTCTTCCCAACTATCTGTTTGATCAACAGGCGTTTTCAGCCATAAACTGTTTAGCTTATTGCCAGTGACAACCTCTTGGCTACTGTCTAAAGTCTCCTTTTCTGAGAGTTTGACACCATTCGCCGTATCGGCTACAAATTGAAATTCTCCTCGTAATGCAATAACATCAACGAAGAAATTCGCCATCCGCAGGCGTACAATTTGGAAACGATAGCTACCCGGTTTCAATGTCTCCATATCCGGCAATTCCCAAG
>LUTY01003056.1 GCA_001640045.1 Candidatus Thiomargarita nelsonii
GCCATTTCAAATGTGGCTGGTGAACAAGCCAATACGATTATGTTAGAGATAAAATCGGCGGCAAACCGGAATGTACTCATCAGTTTATTTCTTGTGGTTTTTGTTTTGTTGATTTTCTATTCTTTCATTCAGTGGGCAAGAAATCGCATTCTGATACCCATTCAAAAACTGATTGAGATCACGCAAAATATGGCGGCTGGAGATTTTTCTCAAAGAATCGCCAAACAATCTGAGGATGAAATAGGACAATTAGCGACTTCCTTTAACAAAATGGCTGATGATTTACAAAGATCGACTCGGAAGATTATCGTTGCTAAAGAACAGGCAGAACTTGCCAATAAGGCTAAAAGTGATTTTCTGGCCAATATGAGCCATGAAATCCGCACTCCTATGAATAGTATCATTGGTTTTAGCCACCTGGCTTTAAAAACTGAACTCACAGCCGATCAACAAGATTATCTCACTCATATAGAATCGTCTTCCCAAGCATTACTGGTTATTATCAATGATATCCTTGATTTTTCTAAGATTGAAGCCGAGATGTTGGACATGGAATCAGTGGATTTCTCGCTAGATCAAGTGTTGCACCATCTTTCTAGTGTGCTGGGGATACGAATTGAAGAAAAAGGTTTGGAACTGCTTTTGGCTATTGATAAATATGTACCCCGTTATTTGGTGGGCGATCCATTGCGCTTGGGTCAAGTCCTGATTAACCTGACGAGCAATGCGGTTAAGTTTACGGAACAAGGTGAAATTATTATCAAAATAAAAGTGGTTACGCTCAAAGCAGAACAAGTCACACTCCATTTTTCAGTACAAGATACCGGGATTGGGATTTCACAACAAGCCATGTCCCAATTATTCGGTGCCTTCACTCAAGCTGATACAACGACAACCCGCAAATTTGGGGGCACTGGACTTGGATTAGCGATTTGCAAGCGCCTAGTAGAAATGATGGGTGGAAAGATATGGGTCACCTCCCAACGGGGCAAAGGAAGCACATTCAGTTTTAACGCGATTTTCGGTTGTCAGACTCAACAGGAAAGAATTTTCCAACTACCCCAAGAGTTACTCAAGCTACGGATTTTGATTGTAGATGACAATAAAACGTCACAAGCCATTTTGCGAAATGAATTAAACAGTTTGTCCTTGCAAGAAGTCACAAGCGTCGATTCCGGCAAAGCTGCCTTGATCGCATTAGAAACCGCAGCTTATGATTTGGTATTTTTAGACTGGAACATGCCTGGGATGAATGGGATAGAAACGGCAAGACGCATCAATGAAAGTGCCTATAAAATCCCAATGATTATTATGATGACTGCTTTATCTAAAAAAGAATTCTTGAAAAAGACAGATCAAATGAATCTGGATGCTTTTTTAACCAAACCAGTCATTCAATCTCTCTTATTTGAGACGATTATGAATCTGTTTGGAAAAAAACTGGCTAAAACGCCACAGCTATTAAAAAAACCGGTATCCATCACTGCCGAACTCAATGCTATCAAAGGAGCGCGTATTCTGGTCGTTGAAGATAATCTTATTAATCAAAAAGTGATACAGAAAACGATAGAAGGCGAGGGTTTAGTGGTAGCGATTGCTAACGATGGTAAAGCAAGATTATCCTGATGTTGCAGAACAGATTCTTTCTGGAAAAGAAGGGACTGTGTACTTTTTAGGAAAAACTCTGATCTATAAACCAATATTTCTCCATTCTAAAGATGAAAAGGGTGATTTTTTGGTGATTTTAAAAGTCATTAAAAATGTTGCCTATCCCGTGGATGCAGCCACTTGGTTTGAGGCAGCAACAAAAGCTATAGATACGGGATTAGCCATTTCAAATGTGGCTGG
>LUTY01003057.1 GCA_001640045.1 Candidatus Thiomargarita nelsonii
GGCAATACAAGCATACAGCAATTTGGCATTACGCCATGCTGGTGATTTAGATTTGCTGTTAATCGAGCCAAGCTCCGTTTGGGAAGCGGATCGTATTTTAACGGAGGCGGGTTATATTCGGACACAGCCGGATTTTGAGTTGACTCCGCTGCAAAAATCGGTTTACATGAAAATATTCCCTGATTTAGTCTATACATATAAAGACTTCGAAATTCCTATAGAGTTACATTGGCGTTGGACTCCTAATCCCTATCTATTTCCCCTCAGTGTCGAGGAAGTGTGGCAAAAACGTGAACTGATCAGCATTGCTAACACTAAGGTAGCCACAATGTCACGAGAAGATATCCTACTTTACTTATGTGTTCATGGGGCTAAACATGCGTGGAATCGTTTGAAATATTTGTGTGATATTCCGATGCTGATGGACAATGATATAGAACGCTTGTTGGCGCGTGCCCGTCAACTCGGTGTTCTAAACATGGTAACACAAGGATTTCTATTGGCACATCAAGTACTCAATATGCCACTTCCGCCCGCCATTTCTGCCGAAGCGCAAACTAATCCGACGGCACAAGGTTTGGTGAAGGTGGCACAACAAGTACTCAGAGAGGATGAGTCATATTGGGAGACTGATAAGCCTCTTGCTCTTGTGAAAAAACCGGCACGAATATTACGTGTGTTAAAGTACACCTTAAAATTACGCCCGGAACTAAAATACAAACGGTATCACCTGTACCTGAAATCAAGCAGCTACCTAGACTGGTCTCTCATTCGCATACCTGATAGGTTGTTTTTTCTCTACTTGGTTTTGCGACCCTTTTTCTGGCTCGTTAGGCATTTCAAGAAAGACGATAAATAATTAATGGGGCCAGATTCGATTGCCAAACAATCGAATCAGACTCATCTTTGATAAAATTCCCTCGCAATCCGGACTATTGGTTGGCAGGCTGCACATTCACCAAATTCATTTTGACCCACATCAGCAATATATCCCCAGATTGCGAGCAAAGGCAAATCGCCACGGGTTTCGCAATGCAACTTAATGATATTTTATCGGAAATAAATTGATTTTTTTTTTCTCGTTCCCACGCAGAGCAAAGGAATGCAGGCATCGACGCTCCGCGTCGATTCGTATCTCAGAAAAAAAATGCTTGACATCCTATTTTTATTACGTTAATTTTTATATTCTCAAGTTTATTGAGAACTGGATGGGTATCGTTATAAAAACACACAAGCTTTGCAACCGGCTCCATAACGTTTTCCAGCCGCTTATAATTCGTTGCAACCCCCGTCCTGCCGCGATAAATCGCCGCTGCAACGACAATCGTTATTAAGCCTAGCACTAAATTAATACCAATCAATTTACGGATGGGCGCTAACTCTTTACCAGCTTCTGGAAAATTCTTATTAGCAACAGCTTCCTTTAGACGCGGAAAAGGAATAAAAAAGATATATGCAAATATAACTGTCATTATGGCAGCTATCATCAACATGATATGAATGTACATCGCAAAGTTGCCCATGCCAGCACCGGAAATCATCCAAAAACCCGTCGCCCATAACACGACAACCGATAACCAAACCCAAGGAAAAAAGCGTGTTAATACTTGTGACATCAGTGGCAGACGTATAGGTGGTTCAAGCAAACTCGCTACAACGGGGCGTAGCGCCATATGGGCAAAAAACATGCCGCCGACCCAAATAACAGCAGATAGAATGTGTAAAGTGATAGCGATGGCTGGTTGAATAGTAGACATATTAGATTTTCCTGTCGTTATGTTATGCGATAATACAAATACCCTACCAAGATAGAGTCATTTTATGTACAAACAACCACACAGTATTCAT
>LUTY01003058.1 GCA_001640045.1 Candidatus Thiomargarita nelsonii
TAAGCGTCTTCTCCCTGCATCAATTGGGCGATTTGCTTAACCAAATCGGTGGGCACAGTCTCATTATCAGACTTGAGTTTTTCAAGCAACTGGCTGGGGGCATTGATACTGCGTTCTATTTTGCCCCAATAAACACCAGCTAAATGCGTTTTCAAATTGGTGCCTGTGGTGGCGGTTGCGCCGCCGTAGCTGCCAGCTAAGCCAATTGAGAGCAATAAGTGATTGAATGATTCTTTGGTGATGCGATGTCCAAGCATGACTAAAGTTTGTATAAACAATGCACCGGGGCGCACTGAGCGGGTGGTGAAAATATTGGAGCTGGTTTTCTGGTTTTCTGGATCATAACTTACATATTCTTCAGAAATCCCGCCTTGCCGGAATACATCATCTATGAGTAAGTCATAGGGTTGAACGGAAATGGCATCGCTGTATAAGACGGCTGCATGGACGGGATAAATGCTTTTTTTGCTTTTGCCACCGGTTGCCGAGTCACCAAAAACAAAGGTATTCAAATCAAATACATCGCTGGGTTTGTCTTTGATATAAGCCTTATTAGCCGCAGCGCGTCCACCTAGCCCTAAAGTCCGCAAAATTTGGTTACCACGTCGTTTTTCTACGCCTTTGGTTTTGGGGGCAATCATCCGCACTCGCAGCTCATCTGCTAATTCAATGTCGGTAATCATGTCCGCGTCGTTGTTACGAATAATCAGCGGGGCAATGGCTTCCCTAACGACGGGGATGACAATACATTGCGCTTCTGGTAACACCGGGATTTCAAACGTTTTGTCGGTGATGTCGTAAGTCGTTTTGACTTTGGTGCGTAATTCAGAAAAAAGTGTGTTCATTATAATAAAGACCCCTGTGCAGTTGTGCTTTCTTTTTCTTTGTTTTTCCGGCTGTGTGCCAGACTTTTTTCCATAAACAGGTGGCTGTAAGCAGCGCGTAGAAAACGACGAAAGCGGGCATCAAGGCGATGTTCTTTTTCGCACAAGCTCACAAATTCAAACACGGCTTGTGCAAATTTATGATAACGTTCTGAAAAATTGCCACCTTCTCCATTTTTCGCGTGTCTGCTACGCCCACTGTCAAACCGCTTTTCCAATTCACCTGCCATGCCGGCAATTCTTGCTGTGGCATCTTTTTGGAGAACGGGATAGCGTTTACTGGTATCAAATTGTTCTAGGACAATATCCAAACAAAATGTTTTGTCACTGTTACCAGCATCTCCGCCCGGATAACGTTGGATTTGTGCCGCTAGATAGGCGATATGTTCAAGTGTTGAGCTATGTTTATCCATTGGATATTCCTCTCTTGCTAAATCAATCTGTTGTGTGTTCTTTTTATCTGAAACCTGTTGAAACCAAGCCACCGCCCACCACCCAAAACCAGGTATGGCAGTTAATACATCGTGACCATAATTGCTCCTAAGGATATTTTTAAAAAGTTCCAATCGCTTAACCAGTTCGGGTAAGCGATTACGTCGTATTACCCCTTGTTCTTGGGGAACGAATTCTTCAACTCGTTTTTTCACGGTTGGCGATAAATCAGTTGAACGTACTGATAAATCAGCTAACAGTTTGCGTATTAACGGTGGGGTTTGTTCAAATAAAAAGCTGGCTCTGCAATCGCGCTGCGAGGAGATAAAGATATGAACCGGATTGCCGCTATGTAATGCAAATGTTGCCCAACGGTGCATGGCATCCACCGCGCTATCAAATCCGGGATCAATACTTTCCAAGACAAATGGAAAATGTTGACTGACATCGATATTCCAAGGTAAGACTTTTTTCCAATCTTTACCACTCATGGCATTAAATGAATTGATGATGTTTTCATCCGGATCATA
>LUTY01003059.1 GCA_001640045.1 Candidatus Thiomargarita nelsonii
GTGTCCTTTGAGCGCGGCAGAACGAGAAAACTTGATCATCGAATACCAGTCACCGAAGGGTTTAAGTTTTCTGGCGTATTATCCACTTTAGCCGGTGTGATAACCCATTCTGTACTCGCCCCTCTCACTGTTATTACAGGCGGATTAACCGCTCCTCTACATGCAATAGCTGAGAAAGGACATATATTGGCTGATATAAAAGATATAACCGGAGGAGAGCCGGATATCAACAATGCTTCCGATATTGATAACTGCCAAACAAAGTCAGCCGTTGCTTCAGATCAACCAAGCTTTGGTGGCTACGACTCGAATGAGAAGTACGAGAATACGGAAACTGGTGAAGTTCGCTATGGAAATGAAATAAAAGAAAACGGGCATGGTGGTACCCACCCGGTAGAAAGCTATACCACAGATAGTTACGCGGACGCTGACTCATCCGATAAATGGAAGAAAATTTACGCGGACGCTGACTCATCCGATAAATGGAAGAAAATTGAGTAGAGTCAGGTTGATATCGTAAGTTGGGGTGACGATAGGACCTCCAACATTGATGAGCTATCAACCTTTGAATGTTGGAGTTCGCGCACTCACGGAAACCACAAGCTACGAGCTTGAGCATTTTGATGAAGGAGAAAAACCATGTCACTTGAAATGTCTCTTGGAATTATCAAAGGATTATTGAAAGCCACGATATTTGCCTTGGAACGTGTAGAGCACAAACTGCCACCAGGAATGCGCGACGAAGTGCATCAGATTATTGATGACATGTCCAGACAACTCGATGATACAAGTCCACATCCTGCAATGATACAGCATCGCGTCGAAAGTCTTGAAGAAAATATCAGCGACGTGTGGGACAAAATAACGAGTTACTTTTCCGATAGCGATACTGACGATGTTACGACAGAACTCGTAAACAATACAGGTCTTAATTTGACCCCGGACATTGTCTCACATAGTGATCTGTTCAAAGACTTCATCCAGCCATGGTGGTCCACTGATATGATAAACAATCTGTCAGAGAGCGAAGGTTATGAAGGGTTGGACACTTATATTGATGGAGTAGATGGCGACGGAATATCGGTAAATACAGGGCTTACCGTAGGTGCTGGCAGCGTTGGCATTGCTACAGTTGGAGTAGGAAACGTTGTAGGTGGCGCAGGGGTCGCGGCAGGATCAACAACTGCGGTATCTGTGGCAAACACTATAGTAGGCGCAGGCGCAACTGCTGTTACGACAGCATCAACAGCAGCCAGCTCTATTCCCATCGTTGGTGGAACGATAGCATCTGGTATAACAACAACTGCTGGTGCTGCAGCAACAGCTGGTGCTGCTATAGGTTCCGCTGCTGTAGCAGCCGCTCCTATCGTACTCCCAGCGTTAGCTATTTGGGGTATATGGAAGTTGTTTGAAGACGATTAGCACATAACAAAAAAATCCAGCACTGAGGTCGTTATTAAACAAAACGAGGAGATATGGAGAACGTTGCTATGGTAATCCGTTGTTTTACATTTGTCAGGAAGCTCGTAAGTTGGGGTTTTGATCTGAACCCCAACATTTACGAGCTATCAACCTTTGAATGTTGGAGTTCGCGCACTCACTCCAATCTACGAGCTTATATAAATTAGTTACATCATTCTCGTTCAAGATACACCTCCTATTAGACAAGTTCATCACCTAATGTCCATCAATCAAGCAAATTCTCATCACAACCTGGACATAGATTAGGCAAAATCATATTATTTATCTCTTCCAAACAACCGGAGCAAACACGCTCACCGTCAAAAATATCGGCGTTATTACAACGAGGGCAGGTAACTAAATCCCATAAGTTCTGGCTGGTT
>LUTY01003060.1 GCA_001640045.1 Candidatus Thiomargarita nelsonii
AGATGCAGAAATGCAGAAACGCTTATTGAGCGAAACGATGCTACTCATTAATGATGAGGAGATACTCACTATGTTAGAAAACCTGATTGAAGCTGATGAGGTGTTGGAAGAAACACCGTTAATGCGCCGCCTTCGTAACCAAGGCAGTGAAGAAGGACTTGAAAGAGGAGTTGAAAAAGGAAGTCTGGACAAATCCCGTCAATATATTTTGAAGATTGTGGCCTTGCGCTTTGATCCACATATTTCCCTTTATCAACAACTGGAGCAACAATTAGCACTCATTACTAACGGAACAATATTAGATAGCTTATTGACTACAACCGTTCAATGCAACACGATAACGGATTTTCAAACGACTTTGGAGAGTGCAAGTCAAACCCATTAACTTGACAAATGGTTTTGAACTGTGATTTTTGTGAGACTTAGCTGTTTAGCACAAAAATCACAGTTCAAAAACTCAAAGGCTCACACACACTCAACCTTTTTTTTTAAGAGGATACATCAGTTTATTCTGATACGAAGTAACGAAGTAAAATTCTAAAATTCTGTCAATTCTGATTCAGACAATCATTGAGATCAACAAATCACGAGCACAACTCAAACAAGACATTCGTTGTCCAGCATTAGTTGTACTAACTCTAGGAGAAAAAAAATGGAGAAAATCTATTTATGTCTCAAACCGCATTAAAATACGATATTGAAGTCACCCAAAGTGGGCGAGTGGAATTGCCAGTACCTTTTCAGATTGGCGCACATCTTACAGTTTTTGTGATTTCAGAACAACCAAGCGACAACTTTGATGAGCTTTTGGCAGCGTCCCAAAGTAGTCTTGACTTTTGGGATAATCCTTTTGATGATGAGGATTGGAATCATGTATAAACAAGGCGAGATTGTGTTAATTCCAGTCCCATTCACTGATTTATCTTCACAAAGAAAACGACCAGTGATTGTTATTTCTAATAACACCTATAATCAGAAAACCACAGATATCGTCGTTGTAGCGATGACAATTGAATCTACCTGGTAAAATTCGCGTCGATAAAATTTATACTTTATCTCAATCTATTGTGTTCAAGAAGTTTGGACAGGTTAATGTCAATGTTCTCAACAGAATTCGCAGTCTGTTACAAAATTTAAGCGCTGCCATGTAAAAACGTCTCATGAGTACTCATGCTCAAGCAAGATATTTGTACTCACTTTTCTACTTTTGATAAGCGTCTGGCAAAATAATAACGTGATCGTTCATCATCATCATTGAGGTCAACAAATCACGAGCACGAATAAAGCTCAAATAATATAGGACTGACGCGCCAATATAACTTAACTTATTGAGTACAGCGAATTAAGAAAAAAACGAATTTTTTATTAAATGATTGAATTTAAATATTTTTATTCGTTTATTTCCTAATCGAGGTGTACTAGACATTAGCTGTACTCCCTTTTAAGCAAACTTAACCACAAACTATCGGAGAAATAAAAATGACAAAATTTCTTACCGTGCTGTTACGAATAGCAGTGCTCGTTTTCGCCTGCTGGCCTGTTTTTTCTTTGGCAGATGAGGTGACTGTCACCAAGGTTGGTCATTGGGGTTCAGGGCCATATCTGGATGTAGTTGTAGTCGGCAATTATGCTTATGCCGTTGCTGGTATAACGGGTATTGATATCATAGATATCAGTAACCCGGCTTCGCCGACATTGGTAAGCCAGTATGACACCTCTGGATCTGTTATGGACGTGTTTGTGGACGGCAACTTCGCTTATGTGGTGTATGGAAGTGATGTCAGCGACTACTTGCAATCAGTGCATTTCAGAGACGGTGCAATTGTAAAAAAGGG
>LUTY01003061.1 GCA_001640045.1 Candidatus Thiomargarita nelsonii
TTGGAATCTTTAATCGTTTGGCAAGCGTGTAAATGCGCTTCTAGGCTGAGGGGAAACCGCTCTTGTTTATAATAAGTTTCCCCCAATCCATACCAAGCCTCAAAAAATTTGGGGCGCAATTCAAGCGCTTGTTCATAGTGATAAATCGCCTCGGAATACTTGCCTTGCTTTTTTAAGATAGAGGCTAAGGTATTATGAACTTGGGGACGATTGGGAAAAAGCCGCAACGATTTGTTAAATAAAAGCTTTTGTTGAGCAGCATCACCGCCTTGACGATGTAAATGGTAGGCATAAAAAAGTAAATCAGTGGCAAAGTCGCAATTTGCCATGACTGTCTGGGACAGAGTTAGTATAAGTAAGGTGTTCAAAAAAAAGCGAAGGTTTGACATGATTATCTCCGATTATGTGCAAGGTACGCCTTGCACTCCAGAGTACGACTGTCTGGAGTGCAAGGCGTACCTTGCACGGTTTTCGCGTTTTCAAAGACGAGCCGAAAAGATGCGTCCAAGATAAATCTTGGACTCCTTTTTGTTTATAACTAATCCCTGTAGTTATTGAGCCAATGGCAGCTCCTGAACTCCAACACTTGAGATGGGTACATAGTATTGACCAATCTTTAACAAATAGATGTTGTCGTCAAAATGACAATGTTTGACTTCACTGACTACAATTCCAGTGTCACCTTTTTTCGGGTAAAAAGAACCCCAAGCATTTTTTCCGCCTTTTTCCTTGATATTTGAACTTGGCCATGTTAGACAATCCGTTGTGTTAATGGCCTCATAAATTTGCCCTACATCAACTATCTGCGCCCTTTTTTGAGGGGTGGATTCATTACTGGGCACCACAGCAGGTTGAGTGCTACCATTGGGTTGCAATCGCGTCTCTAATTCAGCCAATGCAGGTGAGTCGGGATTCACCAAGCGTAAACTGGCTAAATACCGTTTGGCTTTGTCTTCTTGTCCCCGATCCAAGGCGCGTTTTGCCCATGTCACATAACGGGCCTCTATTTTTTCTAGGCCCGCCAAAGCTTTAGCATTGCTAGGGTCTTTAGTCAACACCTCTTTATAACACGCCAAAGCTGTCCCGTCGCTGCCGCTTGTCAAACGTTTGGCTTGAAAATGTCTTTCGCACTCGCGCAATTGTTGCTCCACTTCGGGCGTGGCGTGAACCTGTGTGATTATAAAAACAAAGCTAAAAAAGAAATAACGGTGCATAGTCAATTCCTCTCTACCAAAAATCGTCAAATTTTATCAGGCGTACCTTGCACTGACTTGAGATGCACATCTTGTTGTGGGAAAGGTATTTTGATACCTGCTTTCTCAAAGCTATCCCAAATGTTAAACAACACGGTGGATTTGATCCCAAACATGTTGACGTCGCGCAGATCAAGAAAATAGTTAATACGAAAAGTAACCCTAGAATCTGCAAATTCCCACAAAAAGATATCATAACCGGGAACAGTGAGAATTTCTGGCACTTCATCCAGCACACTCTTGATAATATTTTCAGCCTTATGTGGGTCATCCTCATAACTGATACCAACATACAAAGTCGTGCGCATGATGTGATCAGTGCGCGTTCTGTTGATAAAAGGGCGAGCGATCAGTTCAGAATTGGGAATAATAACATCTTGACGATCAGGCATTTGGAGAGTTGTGTTATTCATCCCAATTCGTGCCACTGTTCCACAATGAGAACCTGCAATCTCCACATAATCGTCTACTCGCAAAGGTCGCTCTATCAGAAGGATAAGACCACTGAGAAAATTACTGGCAACATGTTGCAATCCAAAGCCTATGCCAATACCCACAGCCCCTGCAAACACCGTCAGCGT
>LUTY01003062.1 GCA_001640045.1 Candidatus Thiomargarita nelsonii
CCTTGTAATGATGTGTCATCACTATCGCAGCACAGCCTTTAGTGATGGAGAGTCCCTCAAAACCCTGCTCTGGCTGTAGGCAATGAATCGAGTCCACCTTGGGAAAACGCTCGATCTGGGCATAAGATTGCCGATGATCAATAAGGTGAACGCGCCATCCCAGCATATCCGCAATATCAGTCACCGCCACCGCATCCACGCCGGCACCAAAGACCAACAATCGTTGCGGCGGTTGTATCTTCTCTACAAACCAGTTTCGGCTTTCTTGGGAAACAAACCGACAACCCATGTTATCTGGCAAATTTTGCACGAGCTGATTATGTTGTTTCAATTCGGCCACTCTCGGTTCTGGATACCAATATAGCTGCCGCGATTCCAGTTCCTCAGCGAGTTCTAATACCAAAAAACAGGGTTCATCGTTTTGATAGGCGTGCCTCAATGCCTCTATGGAGCCGGGTGAAGCCTGACTGACTGGCTCCAAGTACATGGTGATAGCACCTGCACACCCCAGCCCAAAGCCCCAAACGAGATCGTGATCTACATCAAAATTGTCATAAGAAATAACACGCGGCTGATACCGTTGCAGTACCTTCTCGGCATGTTTGGCGATATATTTCTCGATACAGCCGCCGCCCACCAATCCCACTAAACCACCCTCTGAGGTATATAGAGCCCGCGCACCAGAGTGTCGGTAGGTAGAGCCCTCCGTATTTACCAGAGTGATCAGAACCGCCTGTCGGTCATCAATGCAATGCTCATCAAAAGCCTTCAGGATTCTAAATATCTCTTTCATTTACGCCTTCTCTAGCGGTAATACGCCGTAATGCTTGCCAGTAGCTGCATACAGGGCATTGGCTACAGCGGGTGCAATAGGCGGCGTACCTGGCTCGCCAACCCCTGTAGGTGCTTCACCTGATGAGACGATGTGTACTTCGAACTCTGGTGTCTGATTCATGCGTAGCACAGTGTAATCGTGAAAATTGGATTGCACTACCCGCCCTTCGTCCAAAGTGATTTTACCACTCAATAGAGCCGACAAACCAAAGCCGATGGCACCTTCCATCTGGGCACGAATAATGTCCGGGTTCACGGCGATACCGCAATCTACCGCACAAACTACCTTTTCAACCTGATAGCTGCCATCGTCATTTAAGCGTACCTCCGCTACTTCGGCCACATAGGAATTGAAGGATTCGTGTACCGCTACACCCCGGAAAAGTCCTTTTTCCAGAGGTTTACCCCAACCCGCCTTTTCCGCCGCCAGTTTGAGTACACCCTGATGCCGGGGATGACCCTGCAACAACTTCAGTCGGAATGTCACCGGATCGATTGCCGCCTGCTTAGCCAATTGATCGATCATCACTTCGCCTGCATAGGCAGTGTGTGTGCTACCAACGGAACGCCACCAGAGCACGGGTACCTGGATATGGGTGGGTGTATGTAATTCCACTTGAAAATTGGCAAACTGATAGGGCAGGTTGGCCGCGCCTTCTACCGAGGTGCGATCAACGCCATTTTTCACCATGAACGGTTCAAAGGGCGTACCAGCGAGGATGGATTGACCAACAATATGCCAATGCCAATGGCTGACATTACCGTCTTGGTCCAAACCGGCATCTATTGTGTGATAATACATGGGCCGGTAGTAACCAGCACGCATGTCGTCTTCACGGGTCCAGACTAGCTTGACCGGCACCTTGATGGCTTTGGCAATTTCGACCGCTTCTAGTACATAGTCCGATTTAGGGTTGGCGCGACGCCCAAAACTACCGCCCGCATAAAGCATGTGTAGCCGAACTTGCTCGGGCTTCATATTCAACGCTTTGGCGACTG
>LUTY01003072.1 GCA_001640045.1 Candidatus Thiomargarita nelsonii
CACCCACAGCACCATCACTAATAATAGTGCTTCTCATGGCGGCGGCGGCATTTTTAACTACGAAGGCTCCACCACAACAATCACCCACAGCACTATCTCTAATAATAGTGCTAGTGGTTCTGGGTCGGACGGCGGAGGCATTTACAACCAGAATTCCACCCTAAACCTGAGCCGCCCATGCTTGTTATCATCCTTTATATCGCGTTGGGCAGGGCTCTGGCATGTATTTTCAACCGATCAATCACAGAAAAATTCAAACATTTGTGGCTCATTTCGTAAAGCGTTACCAATACACTGGACAAATTGGTTTTGATTTTTTGGAAGAGCCTCATGGAGATATTTTTGTACTAGAATGCAATCCACGCGCAACCAGTGGTGTCCATTTATTTTCGGTTGAAGATAATTTAACCCAGGCTTTCATAAAAACGGATAAAAACGTGATGATACCGAAACAGCCTCAAGCGAAAATGGTAGCCGCCGGGATGCTGATTTTTGGATTTCCTTATGGCATAAATTGTGGAGGCTTTCGTCAATTTGCCCAATCCTATCGGGCAGCCTTCGATGTGATATTTTCCAAAAACGATCCAGCACCCTCATTTTATCAATTTATCAGCTTACTAGAAACGCTGTTTGAAAGTGTGAAACAACGGACATCGCTTTGGAAAGCAGCCACTGCCGATATTGAATGGAATGGGGAGAAACTGAAATGATATACGATGACAATAATCTAACACAAATCCAATGGCCTTCTGCCTATGAGCGAGATTATATCGTTCCGTTTATGCAGGCACCGACAAGACAATTTATAAGTAACGTTGATACCAAGGTTTATTTGCTCAAAACTAAACATCATGTTTTCCCCGTTACCGTCAATCATGCAGAATATGAAAATTCATACGTTTGTTCACCTTACACGGCTTGTATTTCTTACGCAAAAGAAGAACTGCATAAATTAAAACAACGCCTTTTGGAAATTCCTTTATTTGTATTGATTTCGCTATTGGATTCCTTTTTAAAAATGACGCGAATCAATCAAGTAGTTCATGTCAATAACTGGCTGCTGTCTACTAATTTATATCCAGATTGGTCAGGTGATGACATTCAAACGATAACCAAGCTGCTTTTAGAAAAATTTCCGCAGCATGTTATTATTTTCCGTTCTTTAAATAGATATACCAATGATAAACTTTATCCCCATTTTACTGAAGCGGGCTATCATTTGATCGCCAGTCGGCAGCTTTATATTTTTAATGGCAAAACGGGAGATTATCTGACTAAACAAAATACGCGCTGGGATCTGAAATTGTTAGACAAGTCACCTTATCAAATCATTTCCCATGATGACTTATCCGAGGCAGATTTTCCACGCATTGTCACGCTGTATAAATTGTTATACTTGGATAAATATTCCTACTTTAATCCACAGTTTACCGAGCAATATATACGCTTATGTCACCAAAAAAAGTTGTTGACAATGTATGGTTTGAGAAGCCCGAGTGGTACGCTGGATGGCATTGTCGGTTATTTTTGTCGAAATCAAGTCATGACAGTGCCGTTAGTCGGTTATGATACCGCACTTCCTCAGAAAATGGGCTTGTATCGAATGCTTATGGCATTGGCTTTGCGTGATGCCCACCGAACCGGACAAATTCTCAATTTGAGTTCGGGGGCTTCCCATTTTAAAATACTACGGGGTGGTAAGGCTTATATAGAACATAGTGCGGTTTATTATCAACACTTGCCTCTATATAGAAAGCTGCCTTGGGGCTTACTTAAAACTTTACTTAATCAGATTGGTGTGCCTATTATGAGGAAATATCGCTTATGATATGGCGAGGTACTTAGGATGAATGAAAATCTACTAAAACAACACTGGTATATCGCTTGTCTATCCAAAAGGCTCAAAAAACGCCCGCTGGCTGTTACAATACTCAACACGCCTTTAGTGCTTTTTCGTACTGACACAGGCATTGCCGCCTTACTTGACAAATGCCCCCACCGCAATGCGCCACTCTCATTAGGCAAAATCCGTCAAGGCAAAATTGAATGTCCCTATCATGGTTGGCAATTTGATCAACACGGTATTTGTCAACGTGTGCCCGGCTTGTGTCAACAAAGCACATCTCAAACAAGTATTGTTCAAAATTTTCGGGCGATAGAAAAACAAGACTTTATTTGGGTTTGTCTTGATAATGAATCTATTACACAACCCACTCTTGCTTTTCACTTAAACAGCCCCGATTTCAATTCGTTCATCTGGCACACCCAAGTACAGGCTAGTTTAGCTAATGCGCTAGAAAATCTGCTTGATGGCAGCCACACCCATTTTGTCCATGCTGGCTTAATACGACATGACAACAAACGCCAAACCCTCACAGCACAAGTGCATCACTTAGACAATGGTGTCGAAGTGCATTATACTAATGAAGGCAAACAATCAGGGCTTATTTCTCAATGGTTTGAAACCGGCAGAGAATCCAGTTATGGGCGTTTTATCATGCCGTCGATAGCAGAAATAGAATATCGCGCTAAAGACGGGATAAGCTTAATTATCAGCGCCTATTTCACACCAATGACAAAAACATTACAGAATATTCACGCCATCATATCCATCCGCAAAGGGAAAATACCGGGTTGGATACAAGGATTAGCGATTAGCCCCTTTCTGTATTTAGCGTTGCGCCAAGATAAAAAAATCCTTGAAGCCCAACAAAACAATATCCACCGATTTCAATCAGAATCTTTTTTAGATAGCAAAGTCGATTTAATTGGTACTCATATTCGCCAACGACTGCAAGGCAAAAAAATGCATCAAAGGGATGAAACACCTGTGACAGTGGCGTTTTAGGCTCAGATTTTCTCAGGAGTGCCTAGTGCAAGGTACGCCTTGCACTCCTGAGTCTAGTTTCTCGTTCCCACGCGGAGCGTGGGAATGCATGCATCGACGCTCCGCGTCGAATTTGGAAATGCCTACCTCTTTGCTCCGCAAAGCTATATCGATGATGAAAAAAATTTTGGTTGTTGAAAAATTGAAAAGTGAGGCTAAAATGATGATAAGCAGGCGATAAAAAATCAGCCTTTTAGGTGCAACTTTTTATTGGACGCAGACTATTTGAGTTACTCAAATTTAAAAAGACATAGGAGGAGTATAATGGAAACTGTCAGGCTTGGAAATCAAGGGCAATTGGTATTACCAGAAGCGATTCGTTCAGTTTATCAATGGGTTGAGGGAACAAATTTTTTTATTTGGGATACGGGTAGCGAGATTGTGATTAAACCGGTGTCACCCTTTCCGGTTTCTCAATTGGAACCGCCTGATACGCCTTCAATTTACCAAGGAGCACCGTTGACTTTGGAAGACATGGAAAAAGCGATAGACATTGAAGCGGGGAAACATAAATGATTGGTGTTGATGCGAATATCTTAGTGCGTTATGCGGTTAAAGATGATCCACAACAAACGGCTCAAGCCACCGATTTTTTAGCCAAACACCGCTGTTTTATCTTAAAAACGGTATTGCTAGAATTGGTTTGGGTGTTGGGTTCAAAGAGTGGTTACGACTTATCGCGGGAATTGGTGCTGGAAAGGGTGATGCACATTTTGGGATTGCCAAATGTTGTCATGCAAGATGCTGAGCATGTAGTCATCGCGCTTGATTGGTATGAAGCAGGAATGGATTTCGCTGATGCCTTGCACTTGGCTTCAAGCTATGATTTAACTGCTTTTGCGACGTTTGACAAAAAACTGTCCAACAAAGCCGATCAACTTAATATTTCACATAAAGTGATTTTTTTGCAAACGGAACAAAAATGACAGGAAGGCGAGAAGGTTTTTTTTCTCGTTCCCACGCTCTGCGTGGGAATGCCTGTCTCGACGCTCCGCGTCGAATTATTTCAATAAAAAAATGAACAATATGAAAAAGTTTGTACCCTATGAAAAAATGCCAGATGAGGTAAAAAAATGGAAATTACAAGCATCAGAATATCGACTTTTCAAAAAAGTCGATTGGATTGTGACTGAAAAAGTTCATGGTGCCAATTTCTGCTTTATTGTCGATAAACAAGGCATTCAATGCGCTAAACGAAAAGAAATACTCCAACCAGAAGATGATTTTTTTGGCTTTCAAATATTGCTTGAAAAATTAGCCGATCAGATCAAACAAATTGAATCTCTTGTTAAGCAACCATTTGAGCGACTCTCAATTTATGGAGAACTTTGTGGTGGCGAATATCCTCATCCTGATGTTCAAGCTGATCCCAATGTTCAAGCGGTTCAAACTGGAATTTATTATTCCCCAACTATCGAATTTTATGCTGGCACATTTTGAATTAAAGTGGTGTTATCCACCGTTTTTACTGACTTAACACTATTTTCTGCTACGACGGTTGGC
>LUTY01003064.1 GCA_001640045.1 Candidatus Thiomargarita nelsonii
GCCGCACAAGCCTTAATTAATCGCATGGGATTTAATAATCAAGGGATTGATAGGCTGCTAGAAAATGTTCAAAAAGCACGTTTTGACGGCATACTTGGCATTAATATTGGCAAAAATTTTGACACGCCTTTAGAAAAAGTGCCCTTTGAGCGTGCGAATTTCTTGCCCAGTTTCTACATTCCACATTTTAAGTGCGTGATCCCAACTCCCAGAGAGGGCAGTGCGACCGTCGGGAGAAAGCACCACTGACTCAACTGTATCTGTATGCCCCTGAAAAGTCCGAATTGCTTCCAGCATATCAGCAGAGGCAGCAACATTGCCCAACAGCAGCCCCAGCAACAAAAGCGGTGCTGAGCCATAATGCCCAACTAACTTGTGCAAACGATTTTTAAAACCACAAATAATTTTCATAGCATTTCTCTTTATCATTCAAAACAAACATTAACCCAATGCCACGCTCGATTTTCAACTTCTCAGTTGAAAATGGGTTGTATTTTACAAAATATTAATAAATGATGCAATTTTTTTATAAAAAACAATATATTATTATATAAATATATAATGTTTTTATAAAAAACGTCTTAAAACAGGCAAAAAAAAACCAAGTTTATTCAATAAACTTGGTTTCTGGTTTGCTTATCAATGCATCTCTAAAACAAGAAACCAAGTTTTTTTCAAAACTTGGTTTCTTGAACATAAGACTTATGTCTTTAGAGCGTGTTTTAAAAGCCTATCTTATAACTAATCCCTGTAGTTATTCTTGATGATCGAGTCTCACGGATCAATGAGAGTGAAAAATAAACCGCAAAGTCACTCCAAATTTAACACCCCAGTTTGCAACCCTACCTAAAAACGTTCGGCTGTAGCAAAACAGTACGCATTCCCCGGCTTCCGTGTGGGAATGATAAATATTTAATCCCTGTCGTTCTTTTAAAAAATGCATGGGATGCACCTACGCTTGCTTCATTTGTTCTTTAGCACGATTGGTGACATCTGATATCAATTGGGAAGAAAGACGATATCCGATCTCCAAAAGTTTATTGAGTAGTGGAGCAACAAATGGAATGAATCCCTCTTCTTTAGCGAGTAGCAATAATCCACAAATACCAACAATTGGTATCCCTCGTTTTTTGGCAACAATACGTCCCTTACGTTCATCCATTAAAAGAAAACGACAATTCATTTGTTCTGCAAGAAGTATCGCCTCAACTTCCCCAGGGTCCAATAATAACCCCAATGAGGATTTCTCCTTTGATGGGTGTACTTCCACGACTTGCAACTTTCCCTCTGATAGAGCCGTCTTTAATATTGCAGTACCCGGTTTCTGACTCTCCACGGCCAGTTCTTTGAATATCGCCGGAGGAATTAAAACCTCGCCATACATTTGATGGAGAAGGTTTAAATGGTCAATTTTTGCCAACGCGATCAGTGGCCCAGCATCAGCTACAATTACAGAACTCATCGGCCTACTTCTAACTCCTCATCAAGTTCAGTGGGTGAATAATCCACGACGGGAATGTCTGTGTCCTTTAGCAAATCAAGAAAATCATAAATAGTGATATTTGCAATCCTAGCGGCTTGTGCTAGAGTCAAACATCCCGCCCCAAATAAATTGAGTGCCATTGAACGATGTACCCCGTTTTCTAGTAGTGTTTGATTAAAGGGGATCGCTAAAAAGCTTGGATGATCCTGTTTGGTGATCAGGGCAAGCCGTCCTAATTCTGCATTTCGAATGAGTTCACTGGTTCGTTGGCTTAATTCGTTAATACTAAAAACATCAAGGGTTGTCATCATAAAATAATTTCCATCTTGTTGTAACGAAAATTCACTGC
>LUTY01003065.1 GCA_001640045.1 Candidatus Thiomargarita nelsonii
GCAACTCCCAAATAATAATATACCAAGGGCAACCACAAGGGATTGCCCCTACATGCGAATATTGTAGGGGCAATCCTTTATGGTTGCCCATGCAATCCCTTGTGGTTGCCCATCGGTGGTATATTAAATTTTTGGAGTTGCCTTATTAATCAGCAATTCAACAATCTTATTATTAGCTTTGAATTGCTCATTCATCATTTTCATCACTTCAAGCATTGACTTTTGTGTGAGCTGAACATTTTCACTTTGAATTCTTTGGGTTTCCAAGATACGATCAGCCATTACCCCAATTCTGTCAGCCATGACTCCAATTCTATCAGCCATCTTGCCAATATCATCGGAAAGTTTTTGCATATTGGCTGATTCATTTCCAACTTTGTCTTTCACGGTTGAATTCCTCCGTTTTTTAAATAAATGACCAGATGATCAGACACCGATTATCGTTTTATCCTAAAGAAAGATAACAAAAAGTCATCCCAAATACAACTTTATTAAAATCTAAAATACAAAAAAAATCCTATTTCTTTAAGAAATAGGATTTTTCACATCGCCCATGCTACCACAAAACTTTTTTCCAGCCGTCACCCCAGCGACGGATTTGCCCACCCCAGCTTGCTGGTTTGTCTTTTGTCAAGATAAATTGCTGGTTTGTGACACTAACACCAGGATTCCAGTCTGGACTCATTTGGCACAATCTGGATTGCTTCCGATTCGGCAACATTATTTAGGTTGCTTAGATAAATTTCCGTGCTACAGCGTTTCCGTCGCCGCACCCGCCCAAACACCAACCGGTATGACATTCCAAAGTTTACGCGCCTTAATATCAGATTTATCTGATGAATTATTTGCGCTCGCTGGACTTGCCTTACAAGTCATCAATTGGGATAGAAACCATCAATTTTGTGGACGCTGTGGGGCAACAATGAAACTGAGTGAGCATCAAAGAGCAAAACATTGTCAAGCTTGTGGTTTAGTCAATTATCCGCGTATTACACCCGCTATGATTGTTTTGATCACACGGGGACAAGAGTTATTGTTATCTCGTGCGAGACATGGGAAAAAGTATAGTGTCCAAGCGGGATTTGTTGAAGTGGGCGAAACTTTAGAAGAAACCGTCAAACGTGAAATTCGGGAAGAATTGGCAATCGACGTTAAAAATATTCGCTATTTTGGCAGCCAAGCATGGCCTTTTCCTAATTCTTTGATGATTGCCTTTACGGCAGAATATGCTGGGGGAAAAATCAAAGTGAATCAAGCTGAATTAGATGAGGCTGGCTGGTATCAAGCGGATAATTTACCGCCTTTGCCACCCTCCAAAAGTATTGCACGGCATATGATAGATTCTTTTTTAGCCTCTTTAGTTTGACATATACTTAACTAGGCCAAAAACTAAACTTTTTTTGTCATTTACTAAACTTTTTTGTCATTTCGACCAACGGGAGAAATCTTGGAACAGTCTTATGTTTATCCCGCTGGTATCCATGACAAATGTGCAAATTGTGCCCGTGCTGAGTATATATTGTTTTGGCTTTAGAGAAAAACGTCGATGATCGAGTAATAAAATCAAGGCTCGCGTGTTTTTGATTTTCGCCTTTTAATTCGTTTATTTCTCAATTAGTTGTACTAAACCGACAGGCTCTTGGACTCCAAAAGACCTGATTTTTAATTCGTTTACTGCTATATAATCCTTGTAGTTAGGTTTTGACTTATCCTTTATTAAATATAATCCTTGTAGTTAGGTTTTGACATAACCTTTATTGATATAATTAATAACAGTGCAATGTCCAAGATAAATCTATTCAGAGCCTGGAGAAAAAAACATGAATCAAGTT
>LUTY01003066.1 GCA_001640045.1 Candidatus Thiomargarita nelsonii
TCGCCGCCAAAGCCACTGCCGCACCGACAAGAGTCATACTCGCTAGCAGCCCTATTACATTAATCCCCCACTCATTCAAAATAGCGGTTAAACCAATCAGAGCGATAAAGATTTTTAAGCCTTTGACGAAAAAATTCTTGAGCGCCACTGTTAATTCAGTACCAAATTTGAGCGTGAGCTTATCAATGAAAACACTCAAAGGTTCAACACAGCTAAAGAATGCCCAGAAGAGCGTAAACGCGACAAGACTACGAATTAACGGCGTTAAGATTTCATCAATATCGGCAGGCAAATTCAACACCAGCGTCGCCAAATAAAAACCCACCACAATAAAAATAAATTTAAAGGGAGATTCAAGTGCAGCGATAATGTTGTTATCAAGCGCGGATTCAGTTGTTGCTGCGAATTTTTTTAACTGTTTTAAGACGACACGGGCAAACAGTTTACGGAGCAATAGTGCAAATATAAATATAAAGCTAGCTAAGAGTAGCTTTTTCCAATCCCATAGTTCTAACATTATTTTTCCTCGTATTGAAAAATCAAGTTTTTAAGCCCCTCACGCCATGAGCTAAACCTCATGGCTAAAAGCGAAAAAACCTAAAGGTGACTAATACGCTAGCATTTTTAGTCACCTTTAGGTTTTTTCGCTTTTAGCCTTGGGATTTATCCCAAGGCTTTTTGCTGTTGTTCCAGATTTAACCAAAAATGGGCGGGTAATTGAAACACGCGCTCTAGTTTAAAAGCCATTTCTAGAGTGATAGGTGCTTTGCCCTTAATGATTTCATTAAGGGTTTCCTTAGTAATCTCCATCAGTCTAGCAAGTTCCGCTTGACTCATTGACTTAGCGGCAAGTTCTTCCGCTAAGGTTTCACCAGGTGGAATAGCATAATCTGGCATAAATTGGTTTTCTTTAGTCATGGGTATCCTCTACTCCGATAATTTCAATAGCTTTTATCTGTGACCAATCAATTCAGCCTTCTTCACGGGTTGGTACCGGCTCATGTTTTGGACAAAACAGCAACCGATAGGGATGTTCTAAATCTACCGAAAAAATACCGGCGCGATTGCCTCTTAACTCGTGGCAACGTGCAGGACCACTGTATGGTGGTCCTAAATCAGCCAGGGATTGTGCAGCTTGGAGTTGGACAAGGCGAAGTTGTATTAATTTTGCACGACGTTCACCATACTTTCTAATCATGTCTGTTTTTTGATTAAACAACTTTTGAAGCTTTTTCGTTTTAAAAGTGATATTCATCTTTTTTTTACTGACTCTAGCTATACTCTTAAAGTTTTCTCTTAGTCTCTCAACTGATAGTATCTCAATACCAAATAATTCCCCATCTTTATCCACATCATAGACAAATAATTCATCTTCAGACTCAATACTTTTTTCAATCTTGCTATCTGAAAGTGCAATATAAGCCAACTCATTTTCTTGATCATATTGAATTTCTGGATACATTATATTACCCCTCAATTTTTTGTAAGCTCTTATTAAAAAAAAAATTCAAATAGTGGGTGATAATCAGGAGTGCAAGGCGTACCTTGCACGAGAAAAAATTCGAGGCCGGGCGTCGAGGCAGGCATTCCGCCGCTTCGCGGCGGAACGAGAAAAAAATCACCTATGCTTGCTCAACTTTTTGGTTAAATTGCCTGATATAGCTCAAATAATCCATACCTAACTGTTTCGCTTCCATAGCTAAAATTCTCCTAGAAACATACACTTCTTGCAATGCATTATCGTAAGGCAATTCAAGAACAACTTGTTGCCTAATGGTTGCCATCTCTTTTGGCGTAAGAAACGTTTCAGTAGCCGTTATGTCATTCATGCG
>LUTY01003067.1 GCA_001640045.1 Candidatus Thiomargarita nelsonii
CATTTTTTTGGTCTAAATCAAAATAGGTAAAACCGCTATGAATGGGAATTTGACGGGGTACAGCCCGTGTCACTTGAACTCGAACCCCGGGCAAACTTCTCCTGGTCATACGCTCGATTTTTTCAACAGCCCCAATCTTCACTTGCTTTGGAAATTCGTGATGTAAAACTTCATTAGGGACTTGAGCATTAACAGCAAGCACAAAATGAGCCTGATTGAGCAACTCACGCACAATCGTTTCAGCCATAGGTGCCACATAAAGACCCACACCACGCCCCGGCCCACGATATACCAAGGGTATAGCAAAAACATTTTGGCCGAACCCACCATTAAAAGCTTGCCGCAAATCATCCATGACGGGTTTAAAAGTGGCTTGTAAATCCTCGTGAATATAGGGTGGAAATTGGATAGGCCGTTTATTGTCATGGGTAAAAGTGGCAAATTCGCCGGCTATTTGCACAATCTCGCGGTAAAAACTTTCTGGATGGAGACCAGAGATTTCTGTCAAGTGCAGGATCAATGGCTCAAAACGGTTGACTGTTTGTAATAACATAAAATCACTGATTTCTGCAAGTCCACGTCCAGTTTCGGTGGCACGCAATGCGAGGGCTTCGCCTCGAAAACGCAATAATCCAAGTAACTCTTTAATATAGCCACTTAATTTTGGCACCGCATGACAATTCAAATTCGGTGGGATAAACTCATCATCAAGCACCACCTGAGCCGTTCTGACTTCCTTGATATGGGCAAGTGCTAAACAGGCATATTCTCCTCGCGTCTCATGCTCCAAAATAAAACGCAAGCGCAATTGACCAATATTCAGTTTGGCACGACTTTGTGAACCGGCATTGCTATCTCCAAGTTCACATTCTTCTATAACATAGCGTGCTAAATGATTGGTCACATTGTCTTTTTCCACAATGTCCGCGACACCGTGACGCTTAAGCGGCAACGCCAAAAAGAGGGTTTCATTTTTTAAATTCTCATCAATCTCTATGGCGGGGGGTGGTGGGACATCCTCAGGTATATTGACTGACGTGCCATCTGGTAACACGGCACGACATTCAAGCAAGGCAAACTTGCCCAAAGATAAAATTTCTTGGTCAATTTTAAGCGACTGAATACCCCAGGCGTATGGACCATTCCAATGGGATTGGATCAAATTTTCAAAATTGAACATATCATCTAGCAAAATCAGAACGCCATTGGTATTATTCACAATAAATTTTCAATGAATAAATTTCAAACTTTCTTTCAACTCTGAGGTGTGAAAAACCATTTTCTTTTGCTTTTTTACAAACATCACACAAATCCTGCATCCGTTTTTTGGCTTCATAATCAGAAGTTGTGAGATAATTTGCGGATATTTCATTAAATATCAAATCCATTATATCAACCTCATGAGTAAATTATTCCATTCGTCTAATAATCCAGATGGATAATTGCTTAATTCTCCGAATTTGTCTACTTTTATATGAGTGATTTTGGTTTCGTGAGATGACGGTTTTCTATCAAAATAATAAACGGAGACATTATCTTTATCTATCAAGTTTTCTTTTACCGCGACACGAACACCGTTGATGATATGATCGCTATGAGATTCGGCAAAAATCTGAACACCGTTTTGGGCAGCAAGTGCCATTAATCGCCCCACAGTCGTCTGCCCCTTTGGGTGCAAATGCGATTCAGGGTTTTCAATTAAAACTAAATCGTCCGGTTGGGCTTTTAATAAAGCAACGATCAATGGTAAGACATAAGTTATCCCAAAGCCTACGTTAATCGGTAAAAAGTCATTTGTATATCCATCCTCAGTTTCAAATTGGATACCCATT
>LUTY01003068.1 GCA_001640045.1 Candidatus Thiomargarita nelsonii
CCGTCCGGCGACTAAGGCAAAGATACCGATGGGGGCAAAATACATCAACCACACTACCAACTTCATCATCGCCTCATTAACACCGTCGAAGAATGCAAGTACTGGCTTGCCCTTTTCCCCCAGAGTGGTCAGCGCGGCAGAGAACAAGATGGACCAGAAGATGATAGGCAACAATTGGGTTTGAGCAGCGGAAACCACCAAATTGGGGGTAACCAAGGACAAAATAATGTCGGAAATACCCACATCCTCTTTGCCGGAGACTTTTTCCGGTATCTCCCCGCCGCTGATGTTCAAACCTATCCCCGGTTCGATGAGATTAACCATCAGCAGGCCGATGAGTACCGCAATACTGGTGGTAATGAAATAGTAGCCCAGCGTGATTCCGCCGATGCGGCCCAACTTACGCACATCCCCCATTGAGGCCACACCGCTGATCACGGCGGCGATGATCAAGGGTAGGATCATCATCTTCAAGGCATTGAGAAACAAGGTGCCGAGCCAGGCAACCTGAGTCATGGCCTCGCCCCAATACCAACCGGAAAATAAGCCGACAATAACCCCAAGGATGATTAAAATCAGTAAGACAATTGCATGTTTATGTGACATGGATTCTCCTTTTACTCAATATTTATTCTGGTTTCCACTCGCTGGATGAGTACAACGAATGGTTGACAACGAATAAAATCTTTGAAATTTATAATACCACGCCTTGGGATAAATCCCAAGGTATGGATATTTCCGCCCTCCTGCACTAGGTACTTAGTCATATTATTCGTTGTCAACCATTCGTTGCACTCACTACCGCGACAAAAACGTCGAAATTCAAGATAAAATTTTTCGTTTGCCATTGTTCGATAGAGTTCTATAGACTTTCAGAAAAATGGCGCGTTCTAAAAACCTCTGAGGTTTTGGAAACCTCAGAGGTTTGGGCCAAAATATTTATCTGAACACCTATAGGTTGGGTAAAGTATATCGCGTCATGAGTAATAAAAAATCAGCGAAACGAAGTAACTACGCAAAGCGACGTTCAATTTTCGTTTGAAAATTTTCGTTTTAAATAATCTTCAAGAAGGTACACCGCCACGCCACAAAAGCGTTTTAGCTTTCCAAGACTATCTTTCGTTTTGTAATCTTCAATTTTCTGTTCTATTTTCTCTTTTTCAAACCCATTAATACTCTGAATAAGCGTTAAAATAAAATTTTGTCTTTTCGTTTTCAGACGCTCTGCATTTAAGTTCAGAATCTCAATGGTACTTAAAATCGCTTTTTGTTCAGCATTTAACTTATTAAAATTCTCGTAATAATCCTTATATCTTTTGAAACTGCCATAGGGTAGGATTTCACCACTTCTATTGTAGCGAAAATAATCGCTGCACTTTTTATCTAAAAGATACTTAGGAATCAGTAAATTACCTTTTTTAATGTCGCAATGTTGTTGGTCGGGCGAAAGGCCATCAGAAAAATTGCAAGCGGCAAAAAGATTTGAATAATTTAATTCCTCACTTTTAAAACGACTTTGGGGTAAAAAATGCTCTCTCCTCAAACTATTTAAAGAAATTTCTTCCATACAATAACAACACAAATAACCTTGCTCTTTGAGCAAGGATTCGTTTAAATCGTCTATAACCTCTTTATCTAAATTCCCATAAGACGGGTGAATATTAGCCTGCTGTTCTTTTTCTATAAACGCTCTGAGTGACGATGGCTCTTGACTTTTATCAATGTATATCATCGTTGTTATTCAACAAAGTTAATTAAAACATCAGCTTTGACAAGTTCAGGATCTTCAATACCAAGATTCGTCTCTAAAGTTTTTCTTAATGCTAACGCC
>LUTY01003069.1 GCA_001640045.1 Candidatus Thiomargarita nelsonii
GGGCTTTATCTGGTAGAGATTACCCTCAATTTTGTATTTCCTATCGCAGGGAATAGGGCAAGGGCATCGGCTGCAGAGGCAGCCGGGGTGGAGTTTGATACACGGACAAAATCTCATGTTTATCGAAATCTGAAGAGTGAGGGGGTGGATGCGGTTCCATCCGTTAATCCAAGTACTTTTATTGGAACCAACGGTGTAGAACATCTGTATCCTTTTGGAGGGGTTTCTGGAAAAACGACTGTCAACTGTAATGAAAGTGGCAAGTACACGATATTTCCAAGTGATCGTTATGGTTTTAATAACCCTGATTCGGAGTGGGATTCATCCCAAACCGAGTGGGTATTAACGGGGGACTCCTTTATCCATGGCGCTTGCGTTAATCCAGGGGAAGATATTGCAGGACAGATCCGGTCAATAAGCGGAGAGACTGTGATTAATCTGGGAAATAGTGGAAATGGTCCTCTAATCGAGTTGGCGGTGCTGAAGGAGTATGCAGAATCAAGAAAACAAAAAACCGTGCTTTGGGTCTATTATGAGGGTAATGATCTGCAAAATCTAACCGGAGAAAAGTCAACTCCGCTATTGATGAGTTATCTACAGCCAGAATTCTCCCAGAATTTAATTCACCGGCAAACAGAAATTGACAACAGACTCGGCAAGTATATAGAGGCAGAGCCACTTTTTCGGACCATCAAGATGTTACGTTTATATAATATACGTGAACGACTAAGGTTTTACGTACTAAGGTTTTTCGTTAACGTTAACGTTGACGTTGAGCCGCTATTCACTGAAATTCTAACAAAAGCCAGAGATCGGACAGCGGCATGGGGCGGTAAGCTCTACTTTGTCTATTTGCCTGAATTTGAACGCTATGCAACAGAGGTGCAGAACCATGATCGGTACAGAAAACGCCGTGAGGTGATTCATGTGGCAAAAAGTCTCAATCTTCCTGTCATCGATATTCACCATGAGGTTTTTGCAAACCACCCTGATCCACTCTCTCTCTTTCCATTTAGAATGCCTGGTCACTACACTGCTGGAGGATATAGTGAGATCGCTAAGGCGATTGTTTCGGGAGTTATAAATGAACAACAGAGACAGTATAGCGCAGAGTAGTTCATCTAGGAGTCCAAGATAAGATTTCTCCTAACGTCGAAAGGACGTCCAAACTAAAGTTTGGACTCCTTTCCCCAGTTTTTCAGCGACAAAACACCTTAGCTTTGCTAATAATCTTACCCTCTGAATCACGTACCACCACGCCGAGGGGTTGACGCACACGGGTGCCGCGATTAAGGGGCCACATACTCTTAGAATCGACGACAATTCCGCGACTGATCTGTTCTATCTGCCCCACTTTTTTTCCCATAAAACGGGCATTTTGAAGTTCATTCAGCACCGGTTGTAGACACGCTTGGAAAATGGAGTCTGGAAGTCCAGTGGTTTCCTGAAGTTGGTAGAGGGCTTTTATCAAATGTTCTTTAGCCGAAAATTGCTGATTTTGCGACAGTTCAGCTATATAGTTCAGTATTTCACCCAGAGTACGGTAGCTATCATGCTGTTCTCGACTCTTTATTGGCATGGCGAAAAAACCTGTAGAGTTGACTTCTGAAAAAAGTGTCTCGTCCCAGTGTTCTTGGAGTTTATGGCTCAAGATTGGCATCAACGCTGAATCGTGCGAACGATAAATCTTTAGGCGTTTCAAGTCAATCCGTATCCGGTTCCAAAGGATCACGGCTAAAATAACAATTAATAAACTTAAGCTAAATGTAATAACAATCAATTGGGGGTACTCCTCTTAAGCGACGCAGAGCGTCGGGGCAGGCATTCCC
>LUTY01003070.1 GCA_001640045.1 Candidatus Thiomargarita nelsonii
CGGTACGCATGTACCCAAAGTGAGTATTGGTATGCCGGTATATAATGGGGAAAAATATATTCGCAAAGCACTTGATTCGTTGCTGGCGCAAACATTTACTGACTTTGAGTTGATTATCTCTGATAATGCCTCGACAGATAATACATACTCAATTTGTCAAGAGTACGCACAAAAAGATTCTCGGATAAAGGTCTTCAGGCAAGCTGAAAATAGGGGAGCTGAGAAGAATTTTGCCTATGTTTTATACAAAGCAAAGGGTGAGTATTTTATGTGGGCGGCATATGATGACAAGTGTGAATTGGACTGTATTGAGAAATTAGTCTGTTTTCTTGAGTCGAATCCCTCTATCATGTTATGTACCCCTGACGTTAGATGGATAGATAACAATGGAGAGACTATCAGAGTCAGCCACTTAAAGGGAATTTATCATTCTTCTGAGAGTAACTGGAAACAGGTACGCAAGCAATTCTTTGAATATCCACTTTCCAATGAGATATTCTTTGCGGTTTATGGTTTATACCGTACTGACTTTTTGAAAAAACAAGAAGGAATGTCTCCTACTAAAGGAATCATGACTGCCATTGAGAATCTATTTCTTGCAAGACTTGCAATTAGAGGACAAATTGCGGCCATTCCGCACGTTTTGAAAATTTATAGAACCCATGAGGATTCTACATATGTTAGAGAATGCCAAACACTTAGAAAACTAGACTATATTCTTCTTGGATTGAATATTAGAAAAGAATTATTACGCATTATAATTGGTTCTTCAGATATCACTTTTTCAGAAAAATTTTCACTTCTGCGAACCTGGATACTATCAATACTGAGAGCCATGGCTAGGCGTCTTATTCTTAAACCATTATTGATGGTTATCAAAAAAAGGCTTTGAAAGGCGTTTTAAATAAATGAAAACGCTAATAAAGAAAATTGCCAGACAATTGGGTATCGAAATAAGTCGATACACGCCGGCTAATTCTGATATGGCAAAAATCCAAACAATGCTCTCATTAAATCAAATTGATTTGGTTCTGGATGTGGGAGCAAATACCGGGCAATATGCACGAAGTATAAGATTGGGAGGGCGAACAATGGCACTGGTATCGTGAAGATGTCGGGCTGCCACTAGCGGCAGCCTTGCTTACCGCAGGTTTGGGACGCTGGCTGCTACCAGTAGGCATGGCACAGTCAACAACACTGATGTATTTAGCTGGCGTATCATTGGCGACACTGATAGTGACTGCTATGGTGACACCGCAAGTCAGAGAGGGAGTGAAATACTATTTTTTTCGCTGGAAAATGGCTGAATTTAAACGCTCCAACAACTGACTTTGTCGATAAGTCAATATACTCAAATCATTGCCCTGTTGTTGCATTTTTTGCTGTTGCTCATGTTCATGAGTGACATCAAACATCAACACATAAATGTCATTATCGACAGGAACAATATGAATCTCAACACAAGCTTTTTTCCCAACGCACACAAATGGCAACACTTGAATGTGGGGGGCAGTCAACATCCCTTCAAGAAAACTCACTTGTTCAATCACTGGTTTTCCAATCTTCAACTCTGTCAATCCATAATCTTGAGGAGCGCCCCCCCAATCGATTAAACTAGCAGACTTATCAATCTGTAAATAAATGACTAACTTCTCTGCCATCCACCTTGAACTAATATATTTACTAATCTTTAAAGGAATTTTGAGCATGTTTTTTTCCTATTGAGCGGCTAAGCTTGCCAATTTAACAAATGCCTTTTCCACATTCATCCCCGTCTTAGCACTGCTAGTGAATAAGTGCCATCCTTGCTGTTTTCTTTCCTGAATCAC
>LUTY01003071.1 GCA_001640045.1 Candidatus Thiomargarita nelsonii
TGATGTCAAATCCACCTTGTATAGCCCATCCTTCATCTGTTTGTGTCAAGCCACGGAATACATAATCAGATGTCAACGCAACATTGGCACTGAATTCAAAATCGCCAATTTCTGCGGCGGCTTGGACAGTCGGGAGGCTTGCAAGTAAAACACTGGTTGTTAGTAAGGTTTTAGATAATTTCATAACTATATTCCTCAAATTTTTAACATTTATCAGTTTATAAATTTGGTAACAGATAAGTACCTGACCAAAAGTTTTTTAACTTTTTATCATAGTGGTCGCCAAAATGTCAAAAAATATTTGAACGGGTTTATCTCGACTCCAACAGATGTGACTAAAAATCACTCTAGCATGTCGGACAATTGACAAACGGTTATTTTCATCGGATAAAGCTCTAGATTTTCACTTGGCCCAGACCTCAGAGGTTTTGAAAACCTCTGAGGTCTTTATAGCTCGACATTTCTATAGATTATCCCGCAAAGGGAAAGAGTCTCTGTCGCCGCTCATTTTGGTACTTTGTTCCATTTCTTACAAACTGATAGGTGTTAATGTGACTCAACTGTGTTGATAAGAGAACATTTTCCCCCAACTCGTTATGCAATAGTTATACCAACTCTAGTATTTCAATTTAAAGGAGTCCAAGATTTATCTTGGACTGGAGAGCTACTAAAAACAGTGGAATATAGCCGTCGTGAAAAATCCTATTTTTTGAAACGAAGTAACGAAGTAAAAAATAGGATTTTTGGAGCTTGGCTTGAATATTTTTTGAAAAAATCAAAGTGTGCAGAAGTCGCTCAATCATTGATTCTTTAATCAGGATAAGAATGTGAATCTCCCATTTTTAAAATACCATAAAACATACCCTCTGGAAATTCGGGTTCTTTATCATAATGATAAAGAAGACATTTTTTTTGAAGGTCTTTGTCCAAATTGTTAATTAAATCAGAAATATGTGGATGTACGCCAGAGGGAGAGGGAGATGTTTCACAATCCATATAAATTCTATTAGCCCGTTTGTAGAGTATTTCTAATTGCGAGGGTATAATAGATTGGATGTCAGTCGGCATGAGAACCCTGTAACCACTAGAGTGTTGCAAATGAATCCCGTAACTGGGCAATTCTTCAGAACTGGAAATAACATGCATAGCGAAAATGGGCGTTAATGTCCAACTTCCATCACCATCTTGAAACGCATACATTTTTGTTTGTCCATCTTCCTGTTTGCCAAGCACATGGATATCAAAGTAGGTTTCAAGGCTGACATGAGGCACAGATTGTAAAGTATCTAAGCCTGGTCCGACTGCTCTTTTTAAGGAGCTAAGCACTTTCCTATGAATAAACAGATCAGGTTTAGTATTGCTTGGTGGCACTTTCCACCATTCTTGTTCAAGAAAAAGCTTATCAGCAATAAATTGATTATTCAGCCATTTTTGTTTTGCCGGTGTATATGAAGGATTAAAAAACGTTGTCAAGGCTATATATTCCATACCTCCAATATGGTCATTATGGGGGTGGGAAATATAAACACCGTCTATATCATTGGAACTTAAACCCTGACCTTTTAGGGCGTGTCTAATATCTCCACCTGCATCAAGGAGTAAGCGATATGGCTTTTTTCCTCTTTTACCAAGCATATCAAATTCAATCAGGAAGTTAGAGTGCCATTTCGGTGTATAAAGTCGTTGACTCAGTTTATCAATCTCAGCATGAATGACTTCTTCAGAGACATTCTTCAATTCTGGTGAATGAGCTATTTTCAAAACGAGTTCACGCTGGATACAGATAGCGAGTCACACTGACATCATAGCCAAAATTGTCTAAGCTGCCT
>LUTY01003081.1 GCA_001640045.1 Candidatus Thiomargarita nelsonii
CCCGCGCAAGCGGAGCTAGGTAACGAATTATGCAAAGAGTATTTGTTTTGGATCATAACAAACAACCGTTAATGCCATGCCAGCCTGCAAGGGCACGTAAGTTATTGAAGAAGGAAAAGGCCGCTGTTTACCGACGCTACCCTTTCACAATCATTATGACGCGCCGCGTAGGTGGTGATTTACAACCTATTGAGATCAAATTTGACCCAGGCAGCCGCACAACAGGTATCGCTTTGGTTGGGCATTTTGACCACAGTAAAGAGGTGATCTGGGCAGGTAATTTAAATCATCGCGGGCTTCAGATAAAAAGCAATCTTGATTCAAGACGGGCAATACGCCGCTCACGACGAAATAGAAAGACTCGTTATCGACCAGCACGGTTTTTAAACCGACGGCGTGCAAAAGGTTGGCTACCACCATCGCTGATGTCACGGGTTAATAACGTTAAGAATTGGATGTTTAAACTATCATGGTTGGCTCCGCTCACTCAAATAGCAATAGAGACGGTCAGGTTTGACACTCAGAAAATGCAAAAACCTGAAATATCGGGTGTCGAATATCAACAAGGCGAGCTTGCTGGCTATGAGTTGCGGGAATATTTGCTAGAAAAATGGGGCCGCCAATGTGCCTATTGTGGTGCTAAAAACGTACCGCTTGAAATTGAGCATATCCAAGCTCGCAGTAAAGGTGGCACCGACCGAGCATCTAATCTGACATTAGCCTGCACTGAATGTAACCAAGAAAAGGGCAATAAGGACATTAAAGAGTTTTTGAAGCGTAAGCCTAAACGTTTGAAAAAAATCCAAGCGAGAGCGAAAGCACCCTTAAAAGATGCGGCGGCTGTTAATGCTACCCGCTACGCTACTGGTAATGTCTTAAAAGACTTCGGTTTACCAACCACTTTCTCAAGTGGTGGGCGAACCAAATTTAACCGTATCAAGCTAGGTTATAAGAAAGAGCATTGGATTGATGCAGCTTGTGTTGGGGAAAGTGGCAGTGAAGTTTTTATCCCTCAAACGATAACGCCTTTAATTATCACGGCTTCAGGGCGTGGTTCAAGGCAGATGTGTCGAATAGATCAATATGGATTTCCGAGAACCGGGCCCAAAAAGCACAAGCGAGTCAAAGGGTTTCAAACGGGTGACATTGTTAAAGCAGTCGTGACCAAGGGGAAAAAGATAGGCACGTATATTGGGCGTGTCGCCGTTAGAGCAAATGGTAGTTTTGATATTGGTAGTGGCGAGGAAAGGGTTTCTAGTATTTCATATAAATATTGCCAATTAATCCAAAGGGCAGATGGTTATGAATATTCTTTTTTTAGTTAAATGTTCAACTTAATTACGGACAACTCCTATGTGGGAAGAACTTGGGATTGCCTTTGCCTTACTCTTGGTCATTGAAGGAATAATGCCCTTTCTTAATCCAAGTGGCTGGCGTAAAACTTTGCGAACAGTTAGCGAAATGGATGATCAAGATTTACGCATCATTGGGTTTTTGAGCATGGCAATCGGTGTGATAGTGTTATATATAATACATTAATTAAATGTGCAAGGTACGCCTTGCACTCCATTCTACAAATACCGCGTGAGCGGGCACTTCTTGAAAATCACAATTCATGAAAGATCGTTGGTTATTACCGGCTGGCATTGCGGAAATTTTACCCGATGAAGCCGCCTATTTAGAAACCTTACGCCGTCGGCTGCTTGATCTCTATGCGAGTTGGGGCTATGAATTAGTCATCCCGCCGATGGTTGAATACCTTGAATCTCTCTTAGTCGATAGGGGGGATGCCCTCGATTTGCAAACCTTCAAGTTGACTGATCAATTGAGCGGACGCTTGATGGGGGTGTGTGCGGACATGACTCCACAAGTAGCGCGAATTGATGCCCACCATCTGAAACGCGATGTACCTACCCGATTATGTTATTTAGGCACTGTACTACATACGCGCCCGAATAATTTTGCGGGCTCACGTTCACCCTTGCAAGTGGGAGCAGAATTGTATGGATATGAGGGCATCGCGCGGCTAGGATTTGAGAATGGCTTAATAATTCCAATTTGTTTTATCCAAAATAATTGTCAACAAGCGCTCCAACGCCCCCCGATTTTTTTCCACAAACAAACGCCCATTTTCCCCCGTTTCCTTTTTAAGCTTGGCATCACTTAAATATATTTTAACCGCCTCAACTAATTCAGCCCCATTATTCACCTGTCGAGCCGCCTGCGCCTCTAACAATTGACGACAAATTTCGGCACATTCAAAAACATGAGGACCCATAATGACGGGTAAACTCACAGCAGCCGGCTCCAATAAATTATGCCCGCCAATTGGTACTAAAGTACCCCCGACAAATGCCACATCACAAGCCGCATAAAGCAAAGGCAAATCGCCCATGGTATCGCCTAAATAAATCTCAATTTCTGTATTGATATTGCCTTCACTACGCCTGGCGACAATAAATCGCTTGCACAAAGCCGCAACACGATTAAAACGCTCCGGGTGACGGGGCACTAATACCAGCAATAAATCATCAAACACCACTTTTAATTTAGAAAAAGCATCAAGCACAGCCTCTTCTTCACCTTCATGGGTACTTGCCGCAATCCACACAGCACGATTTATCCCCCATTGATTGCGTAATTCTGCCGCTTTTTCCGAAAAATTGGCCGGTAAACGGCTATCAAATTTGATACTCCCAGTCGCGTGTACCTTCGAGGGCGGTGCGCCTAATTCAATAAAACGCGCTGCATCCACTTGGGTTTGAGCCGCTACGGCTGTCACACTGGCCAACATTTGTCGCGTCAAACGGCCAATCCGTTGATAACCCGCCGCTGAATTGGCCGATAATCTCGCGTTGGCGAGTATCACAGGAATGCGGCGTTGTTGACAGGCATATAATAAATTAGGCCACAATTCCGTTTCCATGATAATGAGCAATCGCGGTTGCACACGCGCTAAAAAGCGTGCCATAGTCCCGGGTAAATCGTAAGGTAAATAAAGATGCCAGACACTATCACCAAAGACTTCACGCACTCGTTGTGAGCCAGTCGGCGTCATCGTTGTGACCAGTATGGATTGAAAACGGGTACGCAAAGCTCGGATGAGTGGCACGGCGGCTTGTACTTCTCCCATTGAAACGGCATGTATCCACAGGCTTTGTTGAACCGGTAATGCTGGACCAAAAGAAAAACGTTCTGACCAGCGTTGCCAATAAGCGGGTGCTCGCACACCGCGCCAAAGTAGGCGCAGCAGTACAAAGGGGATGATTAAGTAAAAAATAAAACTGTAAATAAAACGCATCAATTTTTGCAACTTCTTTTTTTAGATAATTGGTAGGAGCCCTATAATATCAGCTTGCAAAAAAGCAAGCTATATGATCTAATCATCATCAAAAGAACCTGTTTAAAAAAGGGAGGAAGCCATGAAATTAGTAGGTGGATTAGTCTGTTTAACAAGTGGATTAATATTCATAATAATTGGTGGGATCTTATCTATTTTTGCCAATGTGCAAACATATGTTTGGATTATCATGCTCGTTGTAGGATTTTTGTTGATGTTTAGTAGTGGACATTATACGGGAGAGGAGGATGATAATGACAATGTGCTACTGAATAAATAACACCAATTCTCAATTTCTAAAAATCCTATTTCTTAAAGAAATAGGATTTTTTAAATCGCGATCGAAAAATTTTGGGTAAATAATGACAGCAAAAATTCCATCAGTGCAAACGATGATCAGCGAATTAATTGCAATTCCATCAGTGAGTTGTGTTAATCCAGCGCAAGATCAAAGTAATCAAGCCGTCGTTGAGCGACTGGCCAATTGGTGCAACGATTTAGGTTTTAACTGTGAAATTTTGCCCGTTCCCGATCATCCCGGCAAATTCAATTTGCTCGCTACATTGGGCAGTGGCAAAGATGGCTTAGTCTTAGCCGGGCATACAGACACTGTCCCTTATGACGCTGGGCGTTGGCAACATGATCCATTTCGTCTCACAGAAGCCGACAATCGTTTATATGGCTTGGGAATGGCGGATATGAAAGCCTTTTTTGCCCTTGCACTGGCTGCCATTTCCTCGGGGATACATTTAGATCAAGCTTTAACCATACTCGCGACTGCTGATGAAGAGTGTACAATGTCTGGGGCGCGTGCGCTACTGGCTGCTGGACAACCTCAAGCACGTTATGCCGTGATAGGAGAGCCGACGGGATTGCGTCCAGTGCGTATGCACAAAGGGATTTTCATGGAAGCCATCCATTTACGTGGACAAAGTGGACATTCAAGTGATCCCAGTTTGGGCAACAATGCCTTGGAAGGTATGTATCAAGTTATCGAAGCCTCACTGGAAAATGGAGCTAAAAATATAGAATTTAATAAAAACAATGCCT
>LUTY01003073.1 GCA_001640045.1 Candidatus Thiomargarita nelsonii
TTTTTTCAGGAGCCGTTAAGGGCAACCATAAAGGATTGCCCCTACAGCGGACGCGATGTTTTGTAGGGGCAATCCCTTGTGGTTGCCCGACACGATATGGCATTGACCTTGCACCTTTATTGAGGAATATTCCAATTAAGTTTGGGGGTTTCATCAGCAAACTTCCTGAAAACTTCCAAGGTTTTAACAAACCAATTATGGATCGCTTGTAATTGATTTGAGTTATCATCAAACGCAGAGAGCGGTTTTTGAAGGATAATTCTCATGCCCATTGGCCTTTCTTCAAATAGAAAGCCGCCCTGAGTCGAAAAAAGGTGTTTATTTTGCCTAAGCAAGTTTTTTAAGAGCTCATATTGATTGTGTGATTTATCACACCAGTACCATACCGCTAACTGAGTGGAAGTACCCGTTAATTTTTCATAATCAAAACAAAGTGTTATCTCAGACCAGCCGCCGCCACCCAACAGAATGTCTTGTTTCATCATGCGATATGAGTTAAGTTCGACGAGCATTTTTAAGCGTTCTAGCGTATTTTTCGGCGCACCCCGGCTGGGATAGCCAAATAGCATGGTAAATTTAGCCGCAACCGAGTCCATACACTCATCCATTTTCCTGAGTGTCTCATTCAATGTCGAGATGGCTATTAAGTCATCAGTCGTTAATTCCGTTATACCTTTCATGTTATTTTCCTCAAGAAACTCAAGAAATGCACTTACCAAGGGATTTTCGGAATAGGATTTGAAAAACATACCAATATCCGCCCAACGGCATTGGGCAAAATCAATCCTTTTGAGCGGTTGTGTGTCATAATATTTGGAACAGTATCTTAAATAGATATTTGGATATTCGGCTTGTTGAGCTAATAAAATTTCTTCACATTTTTCCAAATGTGCCAATTGTTCTGTGACAACGGCTTGAACGGTATTTTCCAAAAAACATAAAGTTTTGTTGTTGGAAAAAACCATATCGACGTTTAAATCTCGGTAAGTGCGTTGAGTTTTGACGCTAAAATGGCGCCCTTTAATACCTAAGACTTTATTGACAAAGCCATCTAACAAAGCTTGATTGGAACGCAATACGCCTGCTAAGATTTCTGTTGTGAAATCTTCTAGCCCATAGGCGTTATGAAATAATTGACTAAACAAGGAATTTTCCATACTTTTATCCTTTAAATTAAACTCTCTCGCAGTTGCTGTTGCTCAATAGGATAGAAAAGGGAGTCAACTTGAAGCGCATAATGTTGGCGTAGTTTTTCCAAGTGATGATCTTCTGCCTTATCAACAAACAAAATCAATTTGGTATCGGGATACTTGCCAGCGATCATAGCAAATAAAGAATCAAGATTGCTAATAAAGGTGCTATATTTTGGCCCAAAAATAAACTCAGCCACGATAATATCAGGGCGTGTTTTTTTCAAAAGTGATAAAGCTTTTCGCATGGTTTTTATTTTAATGACTTCATAACCAAATTCTTGATAGAGCTTGGAAAAATCGGGATAGCCGCCTATTTCAATAATGGATAGTAAGATTTTCTTAGCCATAAATATTTCCTTTCAAAAATGGTAGGCTTAAAAATGCACATTCTCATTCTTTTATTAGTATTAGTCGTTATCATTTATGGTCCCCAAATATGGGCAAAAAAAATATTGACAAAGTATAGCAAACATCGTGAGGATTTTCCCGGTACCGGTGGCGAACTGGCCCGACATTTGCTGGATAAGTTAAATATGTCCCATGTCAAAGTCGAAGTCACAGAATTAGGCGATCAAAATGTGAATGGATATGGGGGAACTATGGCGGGAGGTGATTTCGCCGATTTGGGG
>LUTY01003074.1 GCA_001640045.1 Candidatus Thiomargarita nelsonii
TCAACAGCCGCAGATTTTGTGACAAAAAAGACGGCTGATTAAATACTAACAAATTGAAAAATAAAGTATGTTTAAGGTAGGTTTAAAACAAAAAACGTTACGGACTGGAATTACGCAAACGCTTTAATGGGCAACCAGAGCATATCGTAAATTATTTTATGTTCATCGCCGAAGAAGTGCGAGAATGGATGGCAAAACTGGGTTTCCGCAGCTTCAATGAAATGATAGGACGCTCCGATAAATTGGATATGCGTCGTGCCATTTCGCATTGGAAAGCCAAAGGGCTTGATTTTTCCCGTATTTTGTATAAGCCAGACGTTGGTAGCGAGGTAGCCGTTTATAACCAGGAAAAACAAGAACATGGCTTAGAAAAAGCCCTTGATCAAGAACTGATCAAACAAGCGAAACCTGCCCTTGAGCAGCGTCAACCCGTGAAGATTGAAATACCGGTGTTTAATTACAATCGCACTTTTGGTGCCATGCTCTCTGGAGAAATCGCCAAGCGTTATGGACATCTGGGATTGCCAGAGGATACGATTTACATCAAAGCCACGGGCTGTGCTGGCCAAAGTTTTGGCGCATTCATCGCGCACGGCGTGACGATTGAATTGATAGGCGAAGCCAATGACTATGTGGGTAAAGGCTTGAGCGGTGGACGTTTAGTGATTTACCCCCCCGAAGACTGTCCTATTATTGCAGAAGAAAACATCATCGTTGGTAACACCGTACTGTATGGTGCGATTAGCGGCGAATGTTATTTCCGAGGCGTTGCGGGAGAGCGTTTTGCCGTGCGTAATTCTGGTGCCATTGCGATAGTTGAAGGTGTTGGCGATCATGGCTGCGAATATATGACTGGCGGTGTTGTTATTGTACTGGGTTCGACAGGGCGTAATTTTGCGGCGGGCATGAGCGGCGGCATTGCTTATGTGCTTGATGAATCCGGTGATTTTGAACAGCGTTGTAATTTGTCCATGGTAGAATTAGAGGCGATTGTCGAAGAAGATGAAGCCTTGGAAAATATCTACCATCAAAGCGGAGACTTAGAAACGCATGGGCGAGTTGACGTGAGACATGATATGCTAAACCATGATGCTTTGCTTCTGAAAACTTTGATTGAAAAACACCGGCATTATACCAACAGTAGTCGCGCACGAGAAATCCTAAACAATTGGATGGACTATTTGCCGCGCTTTGTGAAGGTGATGCCGGTTGATTATCGAAGGGCATTACAGGAAATGCGTAATAGCAAAATACAAGCACATATTAACTAAATTGATTGGATTTTCTCGTGTTTTAGCCCAAACCTCAGAGGTTTCCAAAACCTCTGAGGTTTAAAACTAGGATCGGCTTGGGAACGAGAAAATCAGCACCAATAAGTCACTGTTCAGAGGATAAATAACGAATGGGTAAAACGACCGGATTTATGGAAATCCCCCGCAATGAGCGCAGCTACGCCCCAACCTATAGCCGTATCCGGCATTATCAAGAATTTGTGATACCACTGGTAGACGAGCAAGTCAGTCAACAGGGCGCACGCTGTATGGATTGCGGTATCCCTTACTGTCACAATGGTTGTCCGATTAATAATATTATTCCAGACTGGAATGATTTGGTTTATAAGGGTAAGTGGCGCGAAGCTTTGAAGGTTTTGCATTCTACCAATAATTTCCCTGAATTCACTGGACGGATATGTCCCGCTCCCTGTGAAGCCGCTTGCACCCTCAATCTAACTGATGAGCCGGTGACGATAAAAACCATTGAATGTGCAATCATCGACAAAGCTTGGGAAGAAGGCTGGATTCAACCCCAAATCCCCACTCC
>LUTY01003075.1 GCA_001640045.1 Candidatus Thiomargarita nelsonii
ACGATTGAAAGAACAGATACCTCAAGTGGACTAGACTGGCAAGTAGAAGTAACAATGTATTTTGGACGGACGGAGATTCAAGTTGAAGCTAAGGATATTAAATCAGGCAAAGTAGAAAAAACCTCATTACGCTTTTCATCTACATATTCTCCAGAATTGATTGGCGAATAACTATGGATAATAAACAACAATCATCTGATAACCAACAAGCGCGTCAAGAAAAAGAACAGGGATTAGATAGCAATTCTGAGTCAAAAAACCAAGCTCAGAATGCTACACCTGTGCAAGCAACACAAGGTGACAATGATTCTTCTGAACAGCCTATATTGCAAGCAGAAACTCATGATCCAAATAAAAACCGTGACAACGGGTTTCAAGAACAAAAAAAATCGGCCGAAAGTAATGCGCCGCCACAAACAACAGAAGAACAAACTTCTGATGTTACAACACCTGCTCAGGTTCTCTCTCAAAATTCAGTAGGAGAAGTAACTCGTGAGGGTTCAACTGATATTTTAAAACTATCACAGCAGCTAAGTACTCTTCAGTATGAAAAAGAGCAACTGGAAAAGAAACTAGCCGAATCTGAAAGGGAAAATAAGAGACTTAAAGAAATTGAAAAGAAGTATAATGACATCAAACGCGAAAATGAGTTTGAGCCGCAAAGTGATGATCCTAATTTAATACCTAGATGGTGGAATAGGTTGTATCAATCGCTCATTGCTCAGTTTCAACAGACAGGTAAGGCTACTTACGATCCGGATGAATACAAAACAATCAGGAGATATCCGGATGGTATCATAAAGTTGCTTTACAAGCTTAACAAAAGTATAGAAGATGAAAAGAGCGGCCTCTTAAAATGGCTATCAGGTAAAAACGACGAAATTTATAGGCTTAACAAGACTAAGACTCTACTAAAGAAGAATGTAACTACTCTTCAATCGGAAATTAAAAAATTGCAAAGTAGTAATGCTGAACTTCAACTGCGAGTAGAAAGTCTTCAAGAAATGGAAGCAAATTACAAATCTCTTCAAGAGAGAAATAATGAGCTTAATGCAAGGTGTACTCGCCTTGTTAGAGAGATTACTACCCTCAAAACTGGAGAAGCTAATACTCCTCAACATCAGTTGCTATTTAAAGATTTCAAGGAATTGAAAGATCAAGACTTTAAAAGTATAAGCAACAAGATTTTTAGTCTATTTCACAAATGTCAGCCTGGTGCCCAACAAGCGAATCGTAAATCTGAGATTGCCAAAATTCGCTATGAACTTTCCAAAGCGATTCTCTTAAAAGGATTAGAAATCAGTATAAAAAATGAAAATATTACTGATGGTGATATTAAAAATATTACGGATAGTCTAAAAAAAGAGATACTGGACAGATATTGTGGTGGGACAGAAAATCTTGCTGGTGTTTCAGAAAAATTTGAAGAACTCAGTAAAAATATCGCAAGTTTAGTGGAAAAAGGACTGAAATTAGTTGATGAGATTAACCACGCAACACCGCAGGGAGAGTTACTTTGGTTTGAGAAAGAAGAAAATGTGCCGTTTGACCCCAAAAAGCATGAAGTTTCCCCAAGTTGTGAAGAAACTGGCTTAATTGAGCTAACCTTACATCCGGGGTACATGGTACGTTATCCTGACACTGGGAATGAACGAGTATTTGAGAAAGCTCTTGTTCTAACCAGATCGGATTGATTAGCCAATGTAAGTAAGGTGCGTATCACGTACTTTTATCGTCTATCGGTTGAAGATTTGGTTTTTGTTAATGAAGTTGAAAACCTCTTGAGGCAAATTGGTTCTCAATTCAGAATGAAATTTTCA
>LUTY01003076.1 GCA_001640045.1 Candidatus Thiomargarita nelsonii
TTTTCTCGGATTTGACGAGTAAACCAAACGATGGTATAGACGGTACGTTCTAACTTATAGGCTTTATAAGTTTTCGCCAATTCGACTTGAGAAACTAAATGATAATGCCAAAAACGGTCAAAATCATAATCGTACCGTTCCCGTTGGATTTCAATCACGAGGCGATGAGTGGGATCATTGACAAAAATATCAATTGAAATGTCGATACCACCAATCGGAGGCGTGAACTTTTTTTCAACTTCAATGGTTTGTGGTTGAAGATTGATTCCCAAAAAATCCTTGATAAAGGCTTTGAGAATTTCTTCATCGGAAAGTAGTTTTTTAAAAACCACTTGGTTGTTTAAAGCCGCTAACATATTCATTCTCCTCTATGTTAAGTCTTCTATGATAACACTATTCTAATTCAACCGATTAAATATATTTTGATTAGACTCACATTAAGCGTCCCACACACCACCCCAATTCCCACAACCCGAAGTCAGCCGCATCTGGCAAGACTATCAAGCCAACACAGATGCACGCCCCCTTCATCCTCAGATTTTTGATAGCCTACCAAAAGCAAGCTACGCTCGCGTAGGGTCAATGCCATTAAGTAATGGCTTCTAATTCTTGGCGACTCCAATTAAACCGGTCTGCGACTTCATAAGCGGTTTTTAAGACTTTAGTTTGTTTAGCATGTTTGGGTACCACTTCTAAATCTTCGGCATGTTTGAGAAAGTAAATCCATTTGTCTAAGATGGTTTTCAGTTCACTTTCCTTTTTGGTGAATTTGGGCAATTCAATAAAGTTGTATTCCATCTCGGCTAAGTCTTGTTCAAGCGTTTCACAGTTCAAGGTTTGGTGACGGCTCAAGTAGTGTTCATTATTAAACTCGTTAAAATCAAAGATGCCTATGAAGATGACTTGGTTGAGTTTTGGGTAATCGACGGCTCTTTCGATTTGTGACGAGTAAGCTTTGGCGACATAAAAGCTAAAGCGTTGCCGTAAGAACGGCTTTTGCTCCACCTGCATTTCGACAATAAAAGTCACACCACGTTTATCAGTTGCTCGCACATCTAAAGAACTTTCTTTCAAATCCACTAAATGTGGCATTTTATAGGGGTTTAAAATGTGAATGGTTTGAATTTCAAAAGCACCTTTTAAATCCAGTACAGCATTTAAGAAGGAAATCAGAATTTCCTTTTTATTTTCGTTGCCGAAAATCTTTTTAAAGGCAAGATCGTTTTTGAGGTTGACGAATTTCATGTTCAGTTATCAGTCGTAGTCACAATTAATAATAGTTTGAGTAAAAACTCTCCTCAATGCTGGACGGGGTTTGCAACCCTGTCTGTACCAGCCCGAATCCAAGCCACCAGCAAACCACTTCCCACAACACTATTTTTAGGGTTCCCACGCGCCTGCGTGGGAATGCAGTGTCGACGCGCCAGCGTCGAGTGAAAATACGGGGCAGATGCGCCCAGACTGGGTGATCTCGCTTCGCTCGTTACTGCGTTTCCCACGCAGGCGCGTCTCCACCAGAAAAGGCTTGTTGGCGTTTTTCAGCCGGTTTTTTCAACAAGTGCCCGAAAAATAACCGCGAGGCCAATCAAATATGCCAAAATAACCTCACTAATAGCTTCCATTGTGATCAAGAAATGCCTCTGCCCTTGAACCGAAAAATGCGCGAAACGAAGTAACGGAGCTTGCGACGTTCATTGTCGTGAAAAAAGCTGGGAGGCTGCCATCTGGTTTAACGACGAGAGATTGCGCGGTCATTTGATTGAGTAAAGCGTCAATCTGTGTGAAAGTGGTATTTTCGAGATTGGCGCGTAGCTTCCG
>LUTY01003077.1 GCA_001640045.1 Candidatus Thiomargarita nelsonii
GCCTTGAAGACCGCAGAGCAGTTGCAGACAACGATGCAGGCGCTGTCGGAAGATTTCCCAGAAGGCCTAGCCTATCGCATTATCTACAACCCGACCGAGTTTATCGAAGAGTCAGTCAATGCTGTTTACAAGACCATCTTCGAGGCTGTCGCCTTGGTGATCCTAGTCATCATCCTGTTTCTCCAATCGTGGCGGGCGGCCATCATCCCGATCGTGGCCATTCCGGTATCGCTGATCGGCACGTTCGCAGTCATGGCAGCCTTTGGCTTCTCGCTCAATAATCTGTCGCTGTTCGGACTGGTGCTTGCCATCGGCATCGTGGTCGATGATGCCATCGTGGTGGTGGAGAACATCGAGCGCAATCTCGATCAGGGATTGTCGCCAAAAGAAGCGGCTCGGGTCACCATGGACGAGGTCGGCACAGCACTCATTTCTATTGCCTTAGTGCTGAGCGCGGTGTTCATTCCGACAGCGTTCATCGGTGGGATCACCGGGCAATTCTTCCGCCAGTTTGCGCTGACTATCGCAGTAGCGACGATCATCTCAGCCTTCAACTCGCTGACCCTGAGCCCGGCACTCGGTAGCATACTGCTCCAGTCCAAAGAGGCCCCCAAAAGCCTTTTCGGCCGCATCTGGGATGTTGTGCTGGGGCCAGTTTTCTGGGTGTTTAACCGTGGTTTCGACGGTTTACGACGCGGCTATGCCGGCAGCGTTCGCCGTATCGTGCGCCACCCGCTGTTGTCGTTTCTGGTGTTTGCTGGATTGATCGCGCTGACGGTGTTCGCCTTTCAGCGGGTTCCCAGTGGCTTTATCCCCCAACAGGATCAGGGGTACGTGATTGTTGCGGTGGAACTCCCGAAAGGCGCCTCCCTCGAACGCACCGATGCGGTCGTCCGGCGTGCCACCGAGATCATCCGCGAGACACCCGGTGCTATTCACGTAACGGGCTTTGCGGGATTCTCCGGCGCAACCTTTTCCAACGCCTCCAACGCGGGTGCTTTCTTTGTGAACCTTAAGCCTTTTAATGAACGCGCACCGGGGGAAACTTCCTCCGCCTTGGTACAGCGCTTGCGGCACGCACTCAGTGATATCCAGGAGGCGCGGTTCTTTGTCATTGACCCGCCGCCGGTACGCGGGCTTGGACACGGCGGCGGTTTCAAGATGATGGTTGAAGATCGTAGTGGTCATGGTCTGCGAACACTGGAAGGTGCGACTTGGGGATTGGTGGGCGCGGCCAATCAGACTCCCGGTATCGAGCGCGTGTTCAGCACTTTCACTACCAACACTCCGCAGTATTTTCTGGATATCGACCGCACCAAAGCGGAGATGCTCAATGTGCCGGCGGAAAATATATTTGAGACGTTGCAAATCCACCTTGGTTCATCTTATGTCAATGATATCAATTTGTTCGGGCGTACCTACCGCGTCATTGCACAGGCCGACGCGCCGTTTCGGCTCGAACCGCGTGATATCATGCGGCTGCATGCACGCAGCACCACAGGTGCTATGGTGCCACTCGGTTCCCTAGTTGATCTCCGCCACACCACTGGCCCGGACCGAGTGGTGCGCCACAACCTCTACCTGGCCGCAGAGGTGCAGGGTAGCGCGGCACCCGGTGTCAGTTCCAGCGAGGCGCTCAAGAAGATGGAGCAACTGGTGGGGCAGGTATTGCCGCAGGGCATCAACTTTGAATGGACCGAAATGGCTTTTCAGGAACGGCAGGTTGGCGATGTCGCGTTGTTCATTTTTGCGTTGAGCGTACTGTTTGTGTTTTTGGTTTTGGCCGCGCAATACGAAAGCTGGTCTCTGCCCCTGGCG
>LUTY01003078.1 GCA_001640045.1 Candidatus Thiomargarita nelsonii
CTGCGTGAGAAAAAAATAAATTTGTTGGAGTTTGCTACGCTTATTTTGATATAATCATATTGGATTCCCAAAATATCAGTCAAATTTGGACTCTGCCAAAATAGCCATTAACTTGCCCTCAAGCCCCAATATCTCATCAAAAAGCCTAAGTCGAATATGGTGATGAGCGACATATGATTGAGTTAAAACTGTACTACGATAGTGAGACACGACAAGAGGGTTTGGACCAAGCAGCGCGGTATTTGTCACGTTTGGAATTGGAGCAGGGATATTTGATTATCTTTGAAACGAGAGTTTCGATTCCTTGGGAAAAGCGAATTTATCGGGAAGAAATTTTTGTCGAGGGGAAAAAAGTGATTTTGTTGGGAATGTAGTGATAATACAGTGGACAAAGTACAATGTCATTCTTCCAACAGGCTGCTGTCGCGCTCTAAAAACCTCTGATGTTTTGGAAACCTCAGAGGTTTGGGCCTTTAATTTATCTGAACACCTATATAACGACACAATTGATCAATGGCAGGGATAAAACCAGTCCTTAATCTGATGGAATGATTTATTTCATCAATTCGATTTCTAACAAAACTAACTCATAATCGCTCATGTTGATAACATTATGTTCGTAATCCTTTGACTCCCATCGGCTCCAACAATCTTCAGTTTACCCGATGTCAGCGGTACGACAACGAAATCATACTCGTGTTGGTGATAACCTGTTTCAGCAGCAGGCGGAAACCGCCATTCTGTTACACGGGTTCGTTCATTGTTGAGTTGAATGGTTGATTGTGCTTGAATGGTCATGCTATTAAGTTGTCCGGAGGCAAGGCACTTTCCATGAAATGTTGCACCAAGTATTCATCCTGATAATGGTTCATATCCTCAAAAATTTGATACGCTAATTGTTTCAAATCCAGTTGAATTTGAAAATGAAGTGGATTGAGCTTAGCTAACAGATAGGACAAGTTTTTTATTTCAGGTTGACTGAGCTTTATAGGTCTAAAATAGGCTAAAGTAATATGAGGGCGTAACCAATAATCTAAAGAAACCACCTCATTAAACAAATTGTGAACGTTTAACAATATGCGAAAATCCTGTTCATTCGCAGGGATTAATCCCAATAACAGGGAAATGTTAAGACAAGGAAAAACATTTGTCCCCTTTAACTCAATAATCGCTTGTTCGGGATATTGTCTAAAATAGTCAGCCAATTGGGTGAAAATCTGGCGGCAGGCTACACGACTCCTTGTCATTTTTTCTTCAATTTCTTCTTGTTGATTGCCGTTATTCAGATCATGGATGGTGAGATGAAATTGTCGATAATCAAGTTTCGTTGCGAAAATCCCATTTTGTTGAGACAACGAGTCTTGAATAGTCTTTATTTTTTGAGTTTTTTCCAAAGTCAGCGTAGAAACGATAGTATCGCCAAAGAATGGTTTCAAAGTGCCATCCTGAAAGACTTTGGCTTTGAGACTTTCTGGCACAATCCAATCGACAGGGGTATGCCCTAAATGTTCTAGGGCGGATTGTTGTTCTCTTTTAACCGTTTGGCAATAATCGGTATATTCTATCAATTCGCCGTTCCAAAAAACGGGGTTTAATAAATTCATTTTGTAATCATCCGGTTAGTGATGTTATAGTTTGGTAGAAAGGGTTGTGTTGCGACCACTACCCTTTGGGGCACTCTCTCAATTTTCAAGCTCTGCGCGAGTCTGATACACAAGTGCCTTTTCTCGTTCCCACGCTCCGCGTGGGAATGCCTGCATGGACGCTCCGCGTCCTGCAATAAACTCCGATGACAACATGGGATAGTACCGTCGGA
>LUTY01003079.1 GCA_001640045.1 Candidatus Thiomargarita nelsonii
CAATTTCTTCATCCGTGATGAATTTAGGCTGGCTAATAAATTGTTGTATCAATCCCCTTGGAATGGTAGGAATAGTCTGTTCCCACCAATGTCCTAGTGCTAGACGAGCCAACCAATGATTTAGACGTAGAAACCTTAGAATTACTAGAAGACTTATTATCAAATTACCCCGGCACCCTGCTACTCGTCAGCCATGATCGCCATTTTTTAAATAATGTGGTAACATCCACAATCATTTTTGAGGGCAACGGACAGATTAAAGAATATGTGGGCGGCTATCAAGACTGGCTGAGACAACGTACTGTGTCACATCCCGCCCCCAAAAAACCAGCACCACCTAAACCCCGTCCCCAAAAAACACGCAAATTGAATTATAAAGAGCAACGCGAATTAGCCGATTTGCCAGAACGGATTGAAACTTTAGAAACGGAACAAGAAAAATTACAAAACTTGATCAGCCATCCCGACTTTTACCGTGGTGATGCTGCTCAAATTAATCAAAGCTTGGCGCGTCTCAAAACGCTTGAGGCAGAATTACAAACGGCGTATGAGCGTTGGGAGATATTAGAAGCGGTGAACCTAGCGGGATAAATCACGCCGCAAAGTAGAGGTTTTTGATGACTAACATGTTGGCTCAATCGAAAGACACCCATATAGAGATAGAAAAAATTCAAATTTCAATGATTCGCCAAGAATCCATTGCTAAAAAAGCCTCTCGAATGTGTTCTCTATCTCAAACCACGCGACAACTTTCAAGACGCGCCATCAAACGCGCCAATCCGAGATTAAATGAGGGAGAATTAGATAGACTTTTCGTAGGATACTTATATGGTTCAGATTTAGCCAATCGTCTTGGTCATCATTTAAATAAGAGACCACAAAAAGCAATGAAACAAGCAGAGATTATAGCTGCCGCCTATCCAGTAGCAAAAGCCTTTGATGAATTAGGAATTCTCTATTACATTGGTGGCTCTGTTGCCAGTTCGGTGTACGGTATGCCTCGTGCGACTCAAGATGTCGATATGGTAAGCGATTTAAAGCCTCAACAAATCAGTCCTTTGGTAGAAAAGCTGAGTTCTGCTTATTACATTGATAAAGACATGATTTTGGAAGCTATTAACAGAAATTCTAGTTTTAATTTAATCCATCTTGACACGATGATAAAAATTGATGTCTTTATGTGCAAAGACGAAGCTTATCATCGCTCCGCTTTCCAAAGAAGACGAGAAGATACGCTTGACGCAGAAGAACATGCCTTAAAATTTTATATCGCATCATCTGAAGATATTATCCTTAATAAACTGGATTGGTTTCGTATGGGAGGTCAGATTTCTGACCAACAATGGCGTGATATACAGGGCGTATTGAAAATACAGAAAGACTCATTGGATATAGATTACCTGTTCACTTGGGCAAAAGACTTAGGGCTCAATCAGTTATTAAAAAAGGCTTTTCAGGAGGCAGGAATATCCTATAATGCTCTACAAAACACTTAAAAAAACATTAGCAAAAATACGCAGCACACCGTTCCATCCGCAGTGGTTTGTCTACCGCAATGAACATTGGCACCATAGCCAAATTGGCAAGCAGGCAGCGGGAGCTGTACTAGATATAGGCTGTGCTGATCAATACATTAAAACTTATATTCAAGCCAATCATAACTACATTGGACTAGATTACTATCAAACGGCTGTCCATTGGTATGCCACGCAACCGCATGTCTATGGTGACGCGCAAGCCTTTTCATTAGCCTCTGCA
>LUTY01003080.1 GCA_001640045.1 Candidatus Thiomargarita nelsonii
CACGGGTAGCCTTGACTTGTTCACAAACTTCTGCGGAAACCTGCAAACGTTCTGAGTGCATAGTGTGTTGGCGAATATCATCAACACGTATAGACGCAAAGGTGCCTGCACCGACATGTAAAGTAACAAAGGCACTCTCCACGCCCATCGCATCAATACGTTCAAGCATAGCCTCATCAAAATGTAAACCCGCAGTCGGTGCGGCAACTGCACCGATTTGTTGTGCATAGACTGTTTGATAACGACGACTATCTATAGCAGTATCCGCCCGCTCTATATAAGGTGGCAAGGGGATATGTCCAATGGCTTGCAATATTTCATAAACAGGGCGTTCAAATTGTAGTTCAAAAAAATTTTCTACACGTCGTAAAACAATGAGATTCACATCATTGTCAAGATATAATCGCGCACCTATCTGAGGCGAACGGCTGGCACGCACTTGTGCTAACACTCTCTTATCATCAAGTACCCGCTCAACAAGGATTTCGATTTTACCGCCAGACGCTTTATGTCCAAATAAGCGTGCCGGAATAACGCGGGTATTATTAAAGACTAATAAATCACCGGGCACTAATAAACTTGGAAAATCGACAAAATGACGATCTTGAAATTGACCGCTTTTAGGCGTTATATGTAACAAACGACTATCTGTGCGCGATTTTAAAGGATGTTGGGCAATCAACTCAGGCGGGTGGTTTCATTATCGATCCGCTTCGACTTCAGAAAAAGTCAAAATGGTTAAACCGCCTTTAGAGCAGACGATGTTTTTACTTTGGATTGTCGGATTATGGCGGATACTTGAACCTGTCTTTTTGGGCACAGTGGTTAATCCCATTTCCCTATTTTGGGGAGCACTGCTTACCGGCTTATTAGCAGGATATACGCGGCGCTTAGTCTTATTCTTACCTTTATCAATTTTTTTATTGTTTGGTGTTTTATTGAGCCCATTGAATATCGACTGGATTCCACTGATGGGTGCCAGCTACGCCTTGCTCCTATGGTTATTCACCGTATTATTTTTTAGCTTGCCACAGACTTGGGTTGCATTTTTTGGTTGGCAAGGCGGTTATGGCGCAACGGGGGGACGTGTACAAGCAGAACAGACAGTGCATTGGACTGCCTTTAGTCTGATCCTGTTGAGTGTGGGTGCTGCATTCTTTGGCGATATTGCAGCCATCTTATTCGTCACACTTGGCATTGTATTCCTATTTTTTTGGCAGACAGGGCTACGTTACCATTTGCAATTACATAGTTATTTATTAATAGCCAGTACTTGTTTGGGCGGATTCGCCTTCTATGCTTTGATATCAGCTATCTCGGTATCCTACTTGCTGGAAGCCGCACAGATAACGCCCTTATTGAGCGTACTCGCAATAGTTCTTCCAATACTGGCACAAAGCTTTGTCGCTTATCCAACTTGGCAAACTCTTTATAAACAGCCTCTTTATCATATAGCCGCTATTATTTACATTTGGGCACTGATCAATAGCTTGTTTCTATTTTTAGAAAATGGACACACTTGGCTACCCTTTATTTTAATACTCTTAGCACTGGCACAATTACCACTATTGCGTCCACTGAAAAACGCAGCGGCAATACGTGGCATTGGTATTGGGCTACTGTTGAGCTTAGCCTTTACCCGTTTTTTTTGGACACTGCTAGAACCCGCTTATGTTCTGATGTTGTGGGGTTTTATTCTCTGGACAGTCGCCAATTATGGGCTGCCACGCCTAAAAGCACCTTGGGCAATTGCGCCCGATTTTTGGCCAACGCTTGGACTTTTATTTGTATTCAGCGGATTTGGGCTAGAAACC
>LUTY01003092.1 GCA_001640045.1 Candidatus Thiomargarita nelsonii
CTTTTCAATAATATTATTTAAGTACTCTTGTTGTTCTGAAGGTACTAAACTCAAAATCTGTTCATCGGAAATTGAACGGTAATTGGAAACCGAAAATTCTATTAACATTGTATTAAGAAATGAGTAGTTGTAATCAATCTTCGGGGGAAGATCGAGTCTGACCATATTGATTATTTTTTAGTTGTTGTATGGGTTGAAGTGATTACAGTTTTTTTAACGACAGGGATTGGATATAAGCAGGGATAAGTCAAAACCTAACCATAGCAGTATTTTGTCCTTTTTTAAAAGTAATCCTTGTAGTTATTGATTTTGACTTATCCTTGCCCATACCGAATCCGTGTAGTTAAAAAATACTTCTAACGGAGTATAAATATAACTACTGACGCTCAAAAGCCCCAAGATCAACCCCACCACCAACAATCCGCTGATTACCATCAAGATCAAGTTCAACTTCAACCACACTATCATCACCGACATCAATAGCCGGAGAATCGGAGCGTAAATGGAAATCTCCATTTTCAGCATCTACAAAACGAGGATCGCCCATGATGTTGTGGGTGCCAAAGTCAAGTGCGCCTGAAATGTTATTGACAAGGGTATAATCTACACGCAATTTTCCGCTTGGGTTAATGTCGTTAGCTTCTTCGCCTTTTTTATTTTGCGCAAATATGGTGTTTAGAATAGTGCCGTTGCCATAAAATGCCCCACCTGAATGGGATGCGCTGTTATTGGCAATGGTGCAGTTGATGATTGTGCCATTGTAAATAGCTCCACCAGATTTAGCACTATTTTTGGTAAAAGTACTATTGGTTATGGTGAAATTATTATCAGAATAAACCGCCCCGCCTTCATCAGAAGCACTATTGTTGGTGAATGTACTGTTGGTTATGGTAGAAGAAGAATCAGAATAAACCGCCCCGCCATTATAAGCACTGTTGTTGGTAAAGGTGCTATTGGTTATGGTGGAAGTATCATCAGAATAAACCGCTCCGCCATATATAGAGGCACTATTGTTGCTGAATGTGCTATTGGTTATGGTGAAACCATTAGAAGAATCAGAATAAACCGCCCCGCCAGATGAAGCACTGTTGTTGGTGAAAGTGCTGTTGATAATGGAAGATGAAGAATAAGAAGAACTAGAATAAAAATAAACTGCCCCGCCACGATCCGCTCTGTTGTTTGTGAAGGTGCTGTTGCTAATGATAAAGGTGCCTACTGAATAATTATTATGCTCAGAATAATAAACCGCCCCGCCACCATTGTTGATAAATATACAGTTGGTGATACTTATTTCACCATTACCACTGATTGCGTGAGCACTAGCATTTTGAAAAGATAATCCATCTATCGCCACTGCACCATCAACAGACACAGACAAAATACCACCTTCCTCCTTACCATCAAAAACAGTCAAAGCAGGATCATCACTCCTATTTTCAAAACCACTATCCCAACCACCAGAAATTTTTAAACCATGCTCAAAGCTTTTATTGCTGGGAATAGACAACCCAGTACAATTATAAGTCCCAACCTCAACACGAATCTCATCCAAATCCTGAGCCGAATTTATAGCCATTTGCAAACCATTACACCCCTTAAAAGTGCCATGCTCACCAAATCTCAACTCACCAAAAACCTTAATAACCCCATCAATTTCCCCCGTATTGCCCTGAGCATCAATCACTTTCACTTTAAATTCTGCAAAACCGCGATCAGAGGGAGTACCTTGAATAAGTCCAGAATTTGCACCCAGCGTCAAACCTTCAGGCAACGCACCCTCACTCAAACTAAACTGAAAAGGGGCAATCCCCGTATTAGGCACCAAAGCAAAACTATAGCTACGTCCAATCATCCCATCAGGGAACACACTATCACTAACCACAATATCAACCGGTTCGGCATCAGCGGCAAAAATAAAGGAAATTGAAATGATCTCAAAATCCTCAAAAAAACTCCCAGACTGAAACATCGCCGCAGAAAAGACATACTCCCCAATTGGAAGAACCGGCAAATTGTCTAACTGCAAAATCACAGACGAACCACTAGCCAGTTTATCCACCGCATACGGAACAAAGTCTAAGGCAAAGTTTTGCGGAGTCAAAAAAAACAAAGACTCATCAGGCAAAGTCACAGCGACATAAATATCCGCCTTACCCGCCCAATCCTCCGTCAGAGTGAGACTCAAAGAATCCCCAGGCAAAAATCGACTCTGATTGAGTGACAAATTTATAGCCCAAGTCGTAGAACTCGCGCATAACAGTAAAAAGCTTACAAAAGCAATTATTTTTTTCATTTAGAAAAGCCCCTTGTTAAAAAAAAATCTATTCTCACTTATTCAAGCCCATTTGCTCCCGCAAATAAGCCACGATATGCCACTTTAGCGTTTTGAACAGTAGCCAGGTAGGTTGGGTTAGATTTTTTGTGCAATTAGTACAACAAAAAACGTAACCCAACATAATCAAGTCAAAAACTCCCGAATAGCCCGCATACTATCAAACGGATCAACCACCTCACAAACCGCCCACCGTCCAAACTCCCCAACATTATTCACAGCGAGCGTAGCCAGGATTGTAGGGTGCGTCCTATGTACCATCTACCACGTACAATATATCCACATTGTTAAACAGGTGCGTAGGACGCACCCTACGCTTGCTCAAGTCAAAGTCAAAACCAGACCTGGCAGGTTGAAAACAAAACCTGCCAGGTCAAAATCAAAACCAGGTCTGGTTGCGCCTTTGACCTGCCAGGTTTGGTTTTAACCTGGCAGGTCTTGTTTTGACTTTTGTGATTGTAAAAACGGGACTAAAGGCTCTCACGGCTTAATTATGAGTGACATATTAATTTTACTCTGATCCCAATTATTTTATTTTGCTTTTACCCCTGTCACCTGAAAACTCATTGGCTCAGATAATGGCTCATATTGCATATCGGCTTCAAAATGCAATTCTTCACCAAACGGACCAAATACTTTGATACAGGGTATGTGGAGATTGCCGTTTTCGTAAGTTGCCCAGCAATCATCAGTGGAATTTCCAACTCTTTCAATTCCAATCACGGAAATAGTCTCACCGCCTGAAACATAAGCCACTGACGAGTTTGGTGAGACAACTATATCATAAGCTCCGATTTTCTCCACTCTACCAATTTGAGTATGGAAAGTAGGACTGCTAGGATCAGCGTCAATAACTAATATTTCATTTGGCGTGCTATGACTGACGACAAAAACCATTTTACCATTTGGAGCAATCGTGATTTGCCCCAAATCTGTACTCGTTGTTGATATTGTTCCGATTTCTTGATTGATGGAAGAACTGGCAGAATTAGTATCAATAACGGCTATTAAGCCTGATTTGCTGTAAGCAATATAAGCCTTATTTCCATTAGGAGTAATAGCAACATATGTACTACCTTCATACGGATCAATACTCACTGGTATAGTTGTCATCACTGTTCTAGTCATTATATCAATAACTGAAACGGTGCTATTGCTTCTATTAACAACATAAGCTCGACTGCCATCAGGAGTGATAGCGATTCCTACTGGGGTATCACCTCCAACAAGGGATATTGAACCAACAACCGTGTTAGTTGCTATACTTATCACAACAACTTTAGTAGAACCTCTAATGGTGACATAAGCCTCATTACCATCAGGTGTGATAGCAACTCTTGAAGGACCAAATGCACTTACGCCGTTGATTGGAATTGTGGTGATAATCGAGTTGGTGGATGTATCAACCACCTCGACACGGTTGCTACCTGAATATCTTTTATCAAAAAGAAGATAAACATACCTCCCATCAGGAGTCATAGCTATACCCATCATTGATGAGTTTACAAGAAGAGGGATTGTTGCCACAACCGTATTGGTTTCGGTATCCACAACAGAAATATTTGTACTCCCGCTCACAACATAAAGTTTGCTACCATCGGGTGTCAGAGCCATCCCTCCCCCACTGACAGCTATTGTGTCAATTTGAGTCAAATTAACTTCCGCTAGCACGGTGGGAGGGATAAGCCATATCCCCAATAACAGCACCAAAGCTAGATTTAGTTGTTTCATTTGCAATCCTCATAAGGTTTTAAAAAAACGAGTCACTTGATAATAACAAAAAACTACGATGGGTTAAAAATCATTAGGGGTAGAGTTTCGCCACCCCTAAAGCCCCTATTTCTACTCATCCAACACTGATTTACTGACTAAACGTTAAAACTTCAATATCTGTACTAATGGTATCGCCACTAAACGGATGCAGGAGCCTACCACCAATTTGATATGATCCAATCGGCTCAGCACCGCTAAAGGTGTATTCAAAAATCTTGGTATCAATATCATC
>LUTY01003082.1 GCA_001640045.1 Candidatus Thiomargarita nelsonii
ACAACCAAAACGGGGAGCCTCCAGCAAAATTCCCGCGTTTCCTTGTCCATCTGCCGCAGGTTGATAGCCCCTAGACTGATAGAGATGATGACTAAAAAAGTCAAACTGATCAAAGTGATGAAAAAAGTATTTAAGCGCATAATAGTAGGTAACTCAAATGGATAAAAAAATATGTCAGCACTGTTTTATAAGTGGACGTGTTCAAGGAGTGTCCTTTCGTTATTATACTCGTAAACAAGCGCAAGGTTTAGGGATATCAGGTTGGGCGCGTAATTTGGCCGATGGGCGTGTTGAGGTTTTAGCCTGTGGTACGCCCAATGCAGTCGATAAGCTATGCGCTTGGTTACACGAAGGCCCTTCTTTGGCATCCGTAACGGATGTTCAATGTCAAACAGTCGATTATCCCGATTGTCCCACTGGCTTTGGAATTGGCTAATGTGATATTTATGACCGAAAATGAGAATCCTAGAGAAATAGCCGAACTCGTTGAAAGCAGCCTGCGTGAGTTCAATTTGGCAATGCAACGTCGAGAAACGTTGATCTTTGAAATTAGCGCACAGACTGCCCAAATTATCCGATTTAGTATGATTAGTTTAACGGTTTGGGCTGCTGCCATGTTTGCTCTTATCATCATACTATTATCAGATATGGGCAACATCACTCAACGCCTAGATGAGGTGGCTGGTTATATGAAAAATATCAGTCAAAATATTACGGTGGTAGCTGGAAATGTGTATGAAGTGAAACTGTCATTAGATAATTTAGATGAACATGTCAAAGTCATTACAATGATGAATGATTCTGTTAGTAAAATGAGTGAGCAGGTTTTTAATATAAACACTAATATCAATGATATAAATACGAGTATCAATAAGATAAACACCAGTGTTATAACATTGAACGATAATATCGCTCTGATGAGAGTTGATATGGCAAAAATGAATCACCAATTCACTGGTTTAAATAGTCAACTGGGTGTCATGGGATCTAATGTGAATAGAATGACAGCCCCTATGAAATTTTTTCCTTTTCCTTGAACATAAGTCCAAGATAAATCTTGGACTCCTAAATCTAACGGGAGATTTTATTTGTTATGCCTACTTTTAACGTCAAACTGAAAGATGATTTCGATACTGCTGTCAAACGAGTAACAGAAGCCTTGCAAAAAGAGAAATTTGGTATTTTGAATGAGATTCATGTCAATAGCGTTCTTAAAAATAAGTTAGGCATAGATATGCCTCACTATCGGATTTTTAGCGCATGTAGTCCTTCCATCGCTCATCGCTTGATCAGTCAAGACGCTGATATAGGCGCATTATTTCCATGCAATGTCTTACTTCGTGAAGAAGCCGATGGTTCAACAATTGTGACTTTCATGGATCCTGCCAAAGTTTTTGGTTTAACCAATAATCCCGAAATCACTCCGATTGCCCAGGAGGCTAAGGCGCAAATGTTGCGTGTGCGTGATGCCTTGCAAAGCGAATAGTAAATCCTAGTCCTTGCAATTGTGCCGCGAGTGCCGATTTTTCCGCAGGCAGTTCAATTTCAACACAACTGAATTCTCGCCGCATCGGATAGTTTTTTCTTAAATTATCAAAATAGGCACTCGCAGCAATGCGGCGGAGTGCGGCATCATCGCGGCGCACATCATAACAAGCCATAACAGCAGTCTGTATGGCAACTTGATCATCAATTGTGTGGGAAAAGCTTAATCGTCTCAGTGGCGGTGCGGGCAGAGTGATTTGTGCTTGCTGTGTTTGCTGAAAATAGTCACACACGGCAGCATATAACATCTCTGTTCCTCGCACTT
>LUTY01003083.1 GCA_001640045.1 Candidatus Thiomargarita nelsonii
ATTTCTTCAAGAAATAGGATTTCTATAAATGTTAAAATATTTTTTAAGAGCTAGTAGTCAGCTATCCATTATTCGCTCAAGCCCCATTTAAAAAACTTGCACCCGGTCGAAAAAAATATTATATTACAATGCCCCCGCGTCGCCCGGACGCTGAACACATGATTTATTGGCCTAGTGGCATCATATTTATGACCTTTAACTTTGGAGGTTTTTATAATGTCTTATAGTGATTATAAAGGTTATTCAACTGATCAGTTAGAAAAGATTTTTAAAGTGCAAACGGCTATCGGTAATTTGTTTGAAAACTTTAAGCCAAGTAGCAAGGAGTACTCTGAAACTCAAAAAGCAGTAGATGAGATAAAGTCTCGTTTTGCTCTAAATGAGGACGCTAATGAAGCAACAAGAAGTCATCTTTTGGTAACTCCTGTTTTATTAAATGCTTGCGTAGAAAAAAATGTGGGTGCTTTTTTCGAGCCACCTGTTAATCTTGAACCGGAAAAAACACCCGATTTACCGCATCAGTTAAACGGTAAGTATGATTGCGCTTTGAGTTTACATACTTATAAATTTGTAACACCTATCATCTCAGTTGTTGAAGTGAAACCAACACAAATAGGCATAGGCCAGTGTATGGCTGAAATGTATGCGACTTTAAAAGTATTTGAACAAAGCAAGGTATATGGCATCATAACAGACGGTGTTGAGTGGGAGTTTTACTTATTGGAAAACTCGGTATTGACTGTAGATAAAAAAGGTTGTTATATCAGTGATGTATCCGGCATCCTAGATAGAATAGGCTATATAGCTGATAGGTTTAAGGAATAAAAGAAGTGCTAGCTTTGCATTTTGTGAGAAACCCATAGATCGCTACCTATTAATCGCTCAGATATTTTAAACGCGAGGCGTGGGAACGAGAATACAAACGCACAAGCTGCTAGGAGTCCAAACTTTAGTTTGGAAGACTTCCAAACTAAAGTTTGGACTCCTGATAAGATTATGAGTTTAGCAGCGCACCTTCAATGTCATTAGCTTGGATGGTTGGCACGAGACAGATTGCTGGTAATCATAGCAATAATCACCTGCCGCAAGCCTGTTATCAGCTTGGACAACAAGTGCTGGTCTACGTTTGGCTGTTGTCAAGTTGGAAAATCTATTTTACTAGATTCAAGAAACGTAATGATGACATAAGTTTCTTCGTGTACATCGCGGGGTATTTGACCACCACGATACACGCCTTCAATGCTTCTAAGCATGATAAGTTTGTGCAGGACGCGGAGCGTCCGAGCCTGCATTCCACCGCTTCGCTAAGGGAACGAGAAACAGGATTGCTATAAAGTTTTTAAATAATCCTGTTAATCCTTTAATCCGTGTCATCTTGCATTGATGAGTATCTATCCAGTTATCTCACTTGGACTCAAATCAGTCATGGAGGCTATCCGTGATTGAAATCTTCTATCAAACGGGATAGGTAAGTACCGAACCATAAATTATCGGAGATTTTGGAGTCCAAAGCTTTAGCTTTGGACGTGGGTTTCCAAACCGAATGTGGACTCCAAAATACATTAAAATTCATGGTTCGGTACTTAATCGTTCAAAAGAGGCTTGTCTCTGTTCATTTAAGCCACAAACCACCACTTTATCCGCTTGATGGGTAAATTCATCTAACAGAATAGATGAATGGGTGCTAATAATGACTTGAGTACGTTCAGCCGCTTCAGTAATGAGTGTCGCCAAGATAGGTAGCCAAGCAGGGTGAATCCCTAATTCTGGTTCGTCAATGCACACTAAAGCAGGTGGTTTAGGATGAGCC
>LUTY01003084.1 GCA_001640045.1 Candidatus Thiomargarita nelsonii
GTGCAAGAGGCAGCCGCAAACGGACTCAGTTTTGGTGCGCCGACTTTAATTGAAACCAATACCAATCTGTCAGCGTGTGTTTTGAGCCGATTTCACCATTGTTACCATCCCAATTTGCAAAGGAAACCGGGATAAATTGCCCCTCATTAAACGATAAATCTCTACCCTTTCTAGGCCGCTTCATCAATATTCGCCAACGTCCATCTTTCCAGTGCCCGGTTGCGACTAGGCTATTATCGCCCGGTCGAAATTCAGGCTTTTTATCAGCTCCTTTGCCTTCCAGTATGATGGCTTTAGACGGTTGCTCAATACTGCCCGCATTCCAATACCAAATCGTTGTAGGATGCTTGGCATCGCCATGACGATAGAGTGGTTTAACCACGACCGGGCTACTTTCAAATGCCCCTGTTTTTGGAAATTGAATAGCAAAGGCATCAGAGTGCATTTCCAAATTTTCATCCTGAATGCCTTCAGAAACAGGCTCTCCAGGGCGACTATCTGTCCTATCATCTATTTCTAGGAGAAAAGCAATTTCCGTCACCACCTCAGCCAATGGCGTAAACAAACGGGGTTCTTTGATGATGTTAGGCACTAAGCGTATTGTTGTTCCCTGTGCCTTGTCCCAAGCTACATCATCCAGGCTGTTTGGCAACGCGCCTTCTACTTTCAGCCCTTTAATGACGCTACGTTCTCCGGGTGCATTATTATTTGCTCGTAGGGAGTAAACATAGTTTGCTATATGCCACCGATCTTCTAAACTCACCGGATCAGGATCATCGCTTGTTGAACGGTGTGCAGGCATCGGAGTTCCGAATAAGCCAACAGATACACGAATATAAATATTGCGGATCGTCTCGTCTCGGCTCTCGACATTTGTCGCTCGCCATGTCCAAGGCTGCGTCAAATTACGTGGCCAAATTCGATAGCCCCAGTCATCGGCTAGGCGTTTGCCAGAGGTGATGTTGCCACGCCCTGTATGACCATGACACTGTTCACAGGTTTTTTCATAGGCTATTTTGCCTAATGCTATTGATTCTTCTGTGTAGGCTATTTGACCATCAGTGGGTTCAATTTCTGTAATCTGTATAAATTTATTGGGATCAATAGGCGTATCTTCATCATCTTCCTCGTCTTCATCATCCTCCTCGTCGTTATCATATTCCTCATCATATTCCTCGTCATCCTCCTCATCATCTTCAGGCAACCAAGTGCCTGTAAAATCAAAAAATTTGATAACAGGAATCAAGCTATTGATTTCTTCATCGCTGAGTAAACTCTCCCAGCCTGGCATACTTGTACCATTCAAACCCTTTTTGATGGTATTGAATAAATCCTCATCCCGTGCGGGTAACTCTCCAGGGGATGTTTTGTATTTGAACATGCCTAAAGTGAAATCGCGTGGCCTCGGATAGAGAAACTCCGCCGCAGGGCCATCACCTTCTCCCTCTTCACCGTGACATACGGCACAGCGAAACTGGTAAATCTCTTCTCCCGTCATTTTGGCACGTTGTGACTGGATTTGATCCTTCATGCCCGTCACTGCCTTGGAAATTTCTTGATCCCACATACGTGGCACTTGTCCAACATAATCGTATAGAAAGGTGATTACTTGCCACACTTCTTCTTCACTTAACATTTCATGCCAAACTGGCATAGCTGAGTTCCAAGAAAATCTGTGTGGCACTTTAAACCTTAGACATTAGAAATTACCTTGAATTTGTAGGTATAAACCACGCTGATCCTCACCAAAATCGCCTGGAGTGGCCTCAGCTGCAATATCACCAAATTCGGCATAAGCGAATACCAAGGC
>LUTY01003085.1 GCA_001640045.1 Candidatus Thiomargarita nelsonii
CTGCGTAATCGTTGGCGACGTATGCAAATTGAGCCGATATTACGCAATGAAATTACCCCAAAAAATATTTTGATGATCGGACCAACAGGTGTGGGGAAAACTGAAATTGCTCGGCGCTTAGCCAAACTAGCCAATGCGCCTTTTATTAAAGTTGAAGCGAGTAAATTTACTGAAGTCGGTTATGTTGGTCGTGATGTGGAATCGATCATCCGAGATTTGGTCGATATGGCGGTCAAAATGAACCGCGAAGAGGCGATGACTAAAGTCGATAATCAAGCAATGGATGCTGCCGAAGAGCGCGTATTAGATGCCTTGTTACCACCGCCACGAGACGGTAATAGTCGCTTTGACTCTGAAGCTGAAGAGCCCTCAGGCACGCGCCAAACGTTTAGAAAAATGTTGCGTGAAGGCAAATTGGATGATAAGAAAATTGAAATCGACGTGAGTGAATCGCGTGTCGGTGTTGAAATCATGGCGCCGCCGGGTATGGAAGAGATGACCAGCCAATTGCAAAGCATGTTTCAAAATATGGCGGGAACTCGTAGTCGAAACCGCAAATTGCGTGTTAAAGAGGCGATGAAACTGCTACATGAGGAAGAAGCAGCTCGATTGGTTAATGAGGAAGAATTGAAAACGCAAGCGATAGAGCGTGTTGAACAAAATGGTATTGTATTCATAGACGAAATCGACAAAGTGACCAATCGTTCTGAAACCAGGGGAGCCGATGTGTCGCGTGAGGGAGTGCAACGTGACTTGTTGCCGCTAGTTGAAGGTTGCACTGTAACGACAAAATATGGGATGGTGAAAACAGACCATGTTTTGTTTATCGCATCTGGTGCCTTTCATTTAGCCAAACCCTCTGATTTAATTCCAGAATTACAGGGCAGATTGCCAATTCGGGTTGAACTAGATGCCCTGAATGCGGAAGATTTTGTTCGCATTTTAACCGAGCCGGATGCTTGTTTGACGGAACAATATATGGCTTTGATGCAAACCGAGGGATTAAATATTCAATTTACTGATGACAGCATTAATCGGATTGCTGAGATGGCATGGCAAGTCAATGAGCGTACTGAGAACATTGGCGCAAGGCGCTTACATACTGTAATGGAGCGTTTGGTAGAAGTGCTGTCTTTTGATGCCCCGGATAAGAAGGGAGAAACGGTGAAAATTGATGTTGATTATGTCAATGATCACTTAAATGAATTGGTGGAAAATGAAGATTTGAGCCAATATATTCTTTAGCAACGCGGCGCAGGACGCGGAGCGTCCAGGCAGGCATTCCCACGCAGAGCGTGGGAACGAGAATAACTGATAACTGATAACTGATAAATTATGACTAAAAATACGCCCATTCCGAAGGAAATTAACCTACATCAAAAATCCCGTGTTTTAGAGCTGACATTCGACAATGGCGAACATTTTGAATTAAGCTGCGAATATTTGCGGGTTTATTCTCCGTCTGCTGAAGTGCGTGGACATGGCCCTGGTGAAGAGGTATTGCAAGTTGGTAAGGCAGATGTCAACATTGACAAAATAGAGCCTGTCGGTACTTATGCAATACAATTGTTTTTTGATGACGGGCATGATACGGGAATCTATTCTTGGGATTGGTTGTATCATATCGGCAAAAACCACGAAAAATTGTGGCAGACGTATCTGGATAAAATGGAAAAGGCGGGAGAGAAACGGGCGCCGACTAGTTAGGCATTGTGCAAAAATAACCTATACATAAAGAAACCAAGTAAAATACTAAAAAAAAACTTGGTTTCTCTCCTAATACTTGTAAAAGTTATTTTTGCTCAATGC
>LUTY01003086.1 GCA_001640045.1 Candidatus Thiomargarita nelsonii
CGGCATTATTCGTGAAAAGCGTGGACAACGCTTTGAAGATTTACATACACATGCCCCAATCGCTTTGTTTAAGGCGGCGAAACAGTTAGGCATTTATAAAATTTTACAAATTTCAGCATTGGGCAGCACGAATAGTGCCTATCACCGGAGCAAGCGTGCGGCTGATGAAGCGCTATTGGCATTAAAAGTAGATGCGGTGATTTTTTATCCTTCCATTGTGATTGGGCGAGGTGGGGGGAGTACAACTTTATTTTCGGCAATGGCAGCCTTACCGGTGATACCGGTGATAGGCAAAGGAGATCAACGTCTCCAACCCATTCATATTGATGACTTAATAGCGTGTGTGCTGGCAGTGTTAGGAAATTGGCCATCTGGTGGACAACGCTTAGAATTGGTTGGCAGTCAGGTAGTGAGTTTTTTACAATTACTTGTTTTGATGAGGAAATGGTTGAATCTGAAGCCAACCGTGACTTGGTTTATTCCCATAGCGTTGATGACATTATTGGCAAAGATCAATAATTGGCTAGGTATTGGTCCATTGACTTCGGAAAGTTTGGATATGTTATTGCGTGGCAATTGTGGCAATCCCACGCCCGTCACGGCTGTCACAGGCATTAAGCCGCGCACTGTCGAAGTCGGTTTGCGAGAGAATCCGGCAAGCATGGCTGATCGGTGGCAAGCGCGGCTCTTTTTTTTGCGACCATTGTTGCGAATAAGTATTGGTTTTCTTTGGATATTGACGGGAATTGTTTCGGCCTTTGTCTATCCGGTGGAAGAAAGTTATAAGTTACTTGCTGCGATAGGTATCAGTGGCATCTGGGCACCTATCATGCTTTATTCGGCAGCGGCATTGGATGGACTGTTGGGTATTGCGACTTTGGTGGCTTATCGAATACGTGTTGTGGTCGGTTTACAGTTATTGTTAATGGTGAGTTATATGATGATGATTAGCTGGGCTTTGCCAGCATTTTGGCTCCATCCTTTTGGCCCAATCAGTAAAAATGTGCCGCTGATCGTTGCTACGCTTATCATGTTGGTTTTTGAGGAAGAATAAAAATGTTATATCTGTCGCTGAAAACTATTCATATTATCAGTGCTACCGTATTATTTGGTACTGGCGCGGGCAGTGCTTATTATATGTTACGCGCCCATCTCAGTGGTAATGTGCAAGCCATTGCTGTGACAACGAAACATGTGGTTATCGCTGATTGGCTATTCACGACGACAAGTGGTATTATCCAACCTATTACGGGAATCTGGATGGCGTGGCTGGTGGGTTGGCCTCTGACGCAAAAGTGGATTCTCATCAGCTTTGGATTGTATTTTTTTGCGGGCGCTTGTTGGTTGCCGGTGGTTTGGCTGCAATATCGTTTGCGTGATATGGCTGAAGAAGCGGTTGCTAATGATTCTCCTCTGCCGCCGCTTTATTATCGTTATATGCGTATTTGGTTTTTGTTGGGTTGGCCTGCGTTTATTTCGTTGGTTATTGTGTTTTTTTTGATGGTTTTTAGGCCAGTGTAGTTGTATAAAATATACTGATTGAATATTAAATATTAATTGTAAATGAGGTAAAAAACATGCAAGCTGCCATGCACCTTAAAACAGCAATTTTACCAGGTGGCAAAATCGAAGTAACTGATCTAAAACTTCCGGTTGGCGAATGGGTGGACGTGTTCGTTCTGCTCCCACATGACCCAGCAACAACAGGTCGTTCAGCGATAGATGTCCTAGCCGAAGCGCCGGGACAACGTCTTTTTAAAACCGCCGAAGAAGTTGATGCTTATATTAAAGAGGAGCGTGATTCATGG